>JAZJZU010000091.1:0-1003 GCA_040389605.1 Gemmatimonadota bacterium | reverse complement strand
CGCCAGCGCGATCCGCGCCGCGTTGGGTGTGAGTTCCTCAAGATGCCCCAGCGCCGTGGTGAGCCCCCGTGCGAGTGACCGCGGCACGGCCAAGGGCGCGAGTCGCTGGGCCAGCAGCCCGAGTCGACGTCGATCGGACTTGTCGAGCGCCACGGTCGACTGCCCGTAATCCAGCGCGACCCGCACCACCAGCCAGACTGCGAAGGCGCCCTCCCGCTTCGGACCCCGTTCGAAGCGCCGCTGCAACTCCATCAGCCGCACGAGCGGCGCGGCCCAGTCGTTCATCGCGGGAGTGTCGCGATGGCGGCCGCGACCGCCTCGGGAAGGATCTCCCGCATACAGCGATGGTGCCCGAGCGGACAGACCGGCCCTCCGTGGCTGCTGCACGGCCGACAGTCGAGCTCGCGCTGCAGTACGGTGGCCCGGGCACGGTAGGGGAAGAAGCCGAACTGTTCCACCGTCGGGCCGTACATCCCGGCCACGGGAGTGCCGACCGCTGTCGCGAGATGCAGCACGCCCGTGTCGCACGAGACCACGGCCCGGGACCGCTTGAGGAGTGCCGCGGTCCCGGTCAGCGAAAACTCTCCCGCCGCGCTCGCGGCCGACCCTTCTCCTGCCTCGACGATCGCGTCGGCGATCTCCCGGTCTCCGGGGCCACCCACCACCACCACGTCGGCGTTGGTGCGAACCCGGCGAACCAGCGCCTGCCACCGATCGACCGGCCAGCGCTTGGTGAAGTGCGCGGCACCGGGCGCGAAGGCGAGCAGGGTTCGCGTGGCACCGAGCGAGTGCCGCTCGAGGAAAGCATCGGCAGCGCGCTCGGCGTCACGGGTCGTGAAGAACTCGGCCGGTCCGCCATCGGGCACGACGTCGAGCCCCCTGGCCGCCTCGAAGTAGCGTTCGGCCACCGGCCCCAGCGAGCCACCGCGCTTGAGGCGGATGAGCGCCGCGCGCCGGAGACGATGCTTGGGATATCCGCTCCAGGCGCCGCCCACCAGCTGGC
>JAZJZU010000090.1:0-8255 GCA_040389605.1 Gemmatimonadota bacterium | reverse complement strand
CCGATGACGGCCGACGCAGCGATCGGCCCGCTGGTGGCCTTCCTCGGCGGCCTGGCCGTCCCCTTCCTCCTTGCAGCGTTCGCCGTGGACTCGTTCCGGGGATGGTTCGTCAAGTTCCGTCGCTGGATGCCGTGGGTGCAGCGGGTCAGCGGCGTGATCCTCCTGCTGGTCGGGCTGCTGCTGGTGTCCGGCCAGCTTTCCCGGATGGCCGCGACCCTGCAGTCCATTACCCCCGACTGGGTCCTGAAACGCGTATAAGGCGCCCGTGTGTCGGTCGCCGAGCGCGAAAGCGTCCCCGCAGTAGCGCCCCGATTCCGGTCGGGGCGGGCTCGCCGCACGCCTACGGGCCTTCCACAGGTTCCCGACACCGCGGCAAACCTTTACGCAGGAGCACCACGTGACGAACGGCAAACTGGCACTGATCGCCCTCGCCGCCCTGGCAGCGGCTGGCTGCAAGCGAGAACAATCCGAGGCGATGGCCGCGCGCGACAGTATGGTCCTTCGCGACTCGCTGGTCGCGCTGTCGGATGCCCAGCCTCTCGGTGACACGGCGCTCTCCAAGGCCAAGCCGGAAACGGTCTACGTCGCCAATCGTGCGGTGCCGCGCCCGCCCCCGGCTCGCTCCACTTCACCTGCGCCCGCGCCGTCACCAGCGCCCGCTCCCGCGCCAGCGCGTTCCGGTAACGTGGCATCGGGCACGGTCGTGTCGGCCACGGCAATCGATTCGGTGCACTCGCACTACAACCAGGTCGGTGACCTGATCCGTGTGCGTGTCAGCAGCGACGTACTGGGGGAGAATGGTCGGGTGGCGATTCCGGCGGGTTCGATCGTGACCCTCGCCATCACCGCAATCGATCAGGCCAAGAACCGCGGCGAGAAGGGCACCCTGCAGATGTCGGCCCGAAGCGTCGAGATCGGCGGCAATTCCTATCCGATCTCGGCGAGCGCAACCGATTACGCCTATGAAATGAAGGCACGGAACGTCGGTGTCGAGGAAGTTGCCAAGACGGGTGCCGGTGCCGCGGCCGGCGCGATCGTTGGTCGCGTCATTGGCGGCAAGACCGGCACCATCATCGGTGCCGTTGGCGGCGCCGCTGCCGGTGGCGCGATCGCCGCCAAGAGCGCCAATCGCGACATCATTGTGCACAGCGGCAGCAGCGTGACCATCACGCTGCGCGACGAGTTCTCCCGCTAGACCCGATCAGTAGCCCGAGGGGCCCCCGCCGAGGCGGGGGTCACTCACCCCCTGCCAGAGTCGCCCGATCCGCACGATCCCCTCGACATCGCCCCCACCGCCGAACCGGACCTGGTGTCCCATCGCCTTCAGCGAGTCGATGACCGCATCACTGAAGCCGCCGGCCTCGAGCTGGATGCGATCGGGCAATGCCTGGTGATGCAGTCGCGGTGCCGAGATGGCATCGGCCAGTGACATATGGTGATCGATGTAATTGCTGACGACGTGATAGACCTGGGTGATGATCGTCGGACCACCTGGTGTGCCGACCACCATTTCCAGTCGGCCACGAGGATTGTCCACGATGCTGGGCGTCATCGCCGACAGCATCCGCTTCCCCGGCTTGATCGCGTTGATTTCGCCCTGAACCAGTCCATACATATTCGGCTTTCCCGGCGCCGTGGCGAAGTCATCCATCTCGTCGTTGAGCAGGAAGCCCGCTCCCGACACCACCACGTGCGATCCGTAGGAATTGTTCAGGGTCGTCGTGGTCGAGACCGCATTGCCGGAGGCATCCACCACGGAGTAATGCGTGGTGCTGCTGCCGTCACGGATGCTCGGATCGAACGGTGGGGTCGGGGTGGCGTGGGCAAGGTCGATCGAGGCGCGCATCTCGTCGGCGTGCGCCTTGGAGAGCAGGCGCGGGAGATCGAGTGTCTCGAAGTCGGGATCGCCGAGGAAACGGTTGCGGTCGGTAAAGGCGCGACGCATTGCCTCCGCCTCCCGGTGAAGCAGGGCCGTCGATCCGAACGGCGGCAGCGGCCCGAAGCCTTCCATCACATTCAGGATCATTGCGAGGGTCACGCCACCGGAGGATGCCGGGGGCATCGACCAGATGGTGAATCCGCGGTAATTGATCTTGATCGGGGTACGCCATTTTGCCTGATAGCCCGCGAGGTCGGACTTCGTGATGATGCCGCCATCGCGCTGCATCTCGGCCACGATCGAATCGGCCACCCAGCCCTTGTAGAATCCATCACGACCCCGGTCGCGAATCGCGCGGAGCGTCCGGGCCAGATCCGGCTGCTTGAAGACCGTCCCGGCCTGCGGCTCCCGCCCATCCACCAGGAAGACCCTTGCCGAGCTCTCGTATTGCTTGAGTCGTTCGACGGCGCCGCGGAACGACCTCGAGCGATAGTCGTCCACGAGGTAGCCATCAGCAGCCAGGCGGATCGCCGGCTCGATCACTTGCGCGAGCGGCAGGTGACCGAAGCGCCGATGCGCCTCAAGCATTCCGGCGACCGAGCCCGGAACGCCGGCCGACAGCGCGCCATAGACACTCTTGTCGGTCGGTTCACCCTTCGCGTCGAGGTACATATCGCGGCTGGCCGCCGCGGGAGCCGTCTCCCGATAATCGAGCGCGTAGGTCTTGCCGTCGCGGGTGCGAATGATCATGAACCCGCCACCGCCAATGTTGCCCGCCTGCGAGTGCACGACCGTCAGCGCGAATCCCACGGCAACGGCCGCATCGATGGCGTTGCCACCGTGCTTCATGATGTCGCGGCCCACATCGCTCGCGATCGGTGAGCCCGACGCGACCATCGCGTGCTCGCCCTCGGCGACGCGCGCCTTGCCCGCGTATTTCCAGGTCGACGGCAGCGTGGTGGGCTGCTGAGCGGGGAGCCCGGCCGCGACAAGCAGCAAAAGGAGCGCACAGGGGAGAGACCACGAGCGGCGAAGGTTCGGCACGGCAACCTCTGAGGGTGGATCGGGAAGCGAACGGGGGCGGAGTTGTTGCCCCTCGGGGCAAGTCGTAACTTAAGCCTTCCGTTGCCTCCCGCCACTCGCTGTCCTGGCCTGCCAATGACTGATCCAGCCGCACCGCTGCGCGCCACTGAGCGACGCAACCCGCGCACGACGGCCATCGATACCCTCGATCCCACCCAGCTGGTGGAACTCTTCCTCCAGGAAGACGCCGCCGTTCCTCGCGCGGTCGCGGGCGCCGCCCGGGAAATCGCGAGCGCCATCGGACTGGTTGAGGCCGCGTTCCGCGCCGGAGGGCGGCTGACCTACGTGGGGGCGGGGACCTCCGGTCGCCTGGGTGTGCTCGATGCCTCGGAATGCCCGCCCACCTTCGGCACGCCGCCGGAACTGGTGCAGGGGATCATCGCGGGCGGCGCAACTGCCCTCACGCGTTCCATCGAGGGTGCAGAGGATGATCGTGACGCCGCGGTCGCGGCCGTGGATGCCCGCGGCGTGGGCCCGTCCGATATCCTGATCGGTATTGCGGCGAGCGGGTCGACGCCGTTCGTGCAGGCCGCGCTCCTCCGGGCCGCCGCACTGGGCGCACGCACGATGTTCGTGACCTGTGCCGAGCCGCCGCCTGTGCTCGTGGCGTCGTGTGACGTGATCGTGCAGCTCGATGTCGGACCGGAGGTCGTCACCGGCTCGACACGACTGAAGGCGGGCACTGCCACCAAGCTGGTGCTCAATATGCTCACGACCGGGGCGATGGTTCGACTCGGAAAGACCTATGGCAACCTGATGGTCGATCTGCAGGCCACGAATGCCAAGCTGCGTGAACGTGGTGAGCGCATCGTGATGGAAGTGCTTGGTGTGTCCCGGGAGGCGGCACGGGGTGCCCTTGATGCCGCAGACGGACGAGTGCGTACGGCGATCGTGATGTTGCACGAACAACTCAACGCCGCCGATGCCGAAGCCCGACTCGCCGCGGTCGACCGGCGACTCCGGGCCATCATTGGTCCTCCACCCGAGGTCACGACGCCGTGAGCGAACCCGCGATGATGATGGTGGGACTGATGTCGGGCACCTCGCTCGACGGGATCGACGCCGCGCTGGTCCGGATCAACGGACCAACCCACCTCGAGCTGGTGGCCTTCGCACACCGCCCCTATGCGGCGGCCGAACGGTCGCGCATCGAGGATGTGCTTGCTGGCGCAAACCTGCCAGAGACCGCGCGCCTGCACGCGGCACTCGCCGAGTGGGCGTGTGAAGCGGTTGATCTCGTGCTGGCGGCGTCGCACGTGCGTGCCGACGCGCTTGCCGGCATTGCCTTCCCAGGGCAGACCGTCTGGCACGAACCTCCCCTCGTGACCTGGCAGCTGGGCGAGCCGGCCGTGCTCGCCGAGCGATTCGGCGTGCGAGTCGTGCACAACTTCCGCTCACGTGACGTGGCGGCCGGGGGGCAGGGTGCTCCCCTGGTCCCGATGATCGACGCACTCTGCTTTGGTGCGACCGACCATCCGCGGCTGCTGCTGAATCTCGGTGGAATGGCGAACGTGACCTGGGTCGAGCGGCGTGCGCGGCTCGATGGTGTGGTCGGGGCCGACACCGGACCGGGTGTGGCGATCATCGATGCGGTGGCGCGGCTGGTAAATCCTGCGCTGCCGTACGACACCGATGGAGCGCTCGCTGCGGCCGGAGCGGTGCACGGCAACGTACTGGGTGAGCTCCTCGCCGAGCCGTTCTTCGCGCGCCCCGCTCCCAAGAGCACGGGCCGGGAGCACTTCGGGCAGGCCTATGCCGAGGCATTGCATCGCCGCGTGCCAGGCGCCGACGGAGTTCGTACGGCGGTGGCGCTCACCGTCGAAAGCGTGGTCCGTTTCTGTCGGGACCAGATGCCGCACGCGCCTGAGCTCGTGGTGGCTGGAGGCGGAACGCATCACCCTGTGCTGATGGCGCTGCTGGGCGAGGCGCTCGCGGGAATGGGCATCACGCTGCGCCGGTTCGACGAGCTCTTCTTTCCCGCCGACGCGAAAGAGGCGGCTGCGTTTGCGTTGCTGGGGTGGCTCACGCTGCACGGCCAGCCGGGCAACCTCCCCGCGGTGACCGGAGCCGCCGGGCCTCGTGTGCTGGGAGCGATCACCCCGCCCTAGAGAATCAGGATCAGTCCGAGGATCAGCATCAGGAGGCCGATGGCAGCGAGCGCCATCCCGGTCGGGGAGCCGGACCGGAGTGGCGTCGGGGGGGCAGGGGGCATCATTGCCGCGGGGAATGCCGCGGTCGGGAGCAATGCCGGCCGTTCATCGGTGATCAGGAATTCGTGATATCCCGGTGGCTCCGACGCGCGCACGGGAAGTCCCTCACCATCAAATCGCACGGCGACGACGGTGATGTTATCGGGACCGCCGCGCTCGTTCGCGGTCTGGACCAGATGATCGGTGAGCTTGCCGAGGTCCTGACTCCCGGACACCGCAGCAGCAATCTCCTCGCGGCGCACGACAGTCGACAGTCCGTCGCTGCAGATGATCAGGACATCGCCGCGTTGAAGCGGCTGCCAGCTCACGTCGACCTTGACGCGCTCGTCGGGGCCGAGTGCCTGGAGGATGATGTTGCGGCGCTCGCTCGCCTCCGCCTCCTCTTCGGTCAGTTCGCCCACCTCGACTAGCCGCTGGGTCAGCGACTGGTCGCGCGTCAGCTGTCGCGCTTCGCCATCGCGTACGAGGTAGCCGCGCGAGTCGCCGATCTGCGCCAGATACAACCGGTCCTGCCAGACGCCGGCGACGGTCGCGGTGGTGCCCATCCCGCGGACTTCCAGATGCTCGAGCGCGTATTCGTGCAGGCGAACGTTCGCGAGTTCGACGGCGTCGCGGAGGTGACGGGCAAATCGCGCCTCGGAGACTTCCGGATCAGGTCGCCAGGTGTCGACCATATAGCGATGGATTTCGGTCGCAGCCATCTCGCTGGCGAGCTCTCCCGCCGCCGCGCCTCCCATCCCGTCGGCCACGAGGTAGAGCACCCCGCGTTCGCCGATCTGGTGTTCTTCGAGGCGCGAGTCGCGGCCCGGTTCCGTGGTGGCAAGATCGGCAACGAGGAAGGTGTCCTCGTTGTGATCCCGGGTCTTGCCGCGGTCGGTGAGCGCGAAGGTGGATGAGCGGATCGGCTGCGTAGGTCGAACTCCGCGTGGGGATGGAGGCCCGGGTTGCGGGGGAAGATAGGAACCGTGCCGGAGGGCGTCAACGCGAAACAGGTTCTAAGTCACGACGCAAACGTGCTTTAGAGTGGTGGTTTGGAGGCCTGCGCGTGCTCGTGACCCGCCTGGCCTGCCGGTGTGGCCCGCGCGACGTCTGCTGCGGGAAGTCGGTGCCCGCCTGAGGTTCCCCGTGGCTCCTGTCTCCCCGGGGAGCGACACCCCGGCGGGAATCCCACCCCTTGCTCTGCCCTTGTCGGCAACCGGAAGGCGGGATGGTCAATGTCAGACTCTCGAAGTCAGGAGGGCCTGACCGGCCTCGACCCACCTCTGTCGGGCACGCCGGCTCCATCAGTGGCGCACGCTACGGGGAAGGCAGCGGTTTCGTTTCGGGTCCTCGTGTCTGCACCGGCGCCCGGTCGAAGGGCGAGGTGCCACCGTCGGCATGTTCGAATTCCGTGAAGCTGCCGACGCCTCCCCTGCGTATGTCGGGTGTGCTGGCCACATTGTGATGGTTCGTGCGCTCCCGCCCTCGAGCGGCTTCGCGTGGTGGACCGGCTACCTTCGAGGAGTGCCCCGACTGTCCACGGCAACGAATGTCAGACGTCCCTGAGGGTGTCCCGCCCTCCCGCGTTCGCCTAACTTCCGAGTGATGACTGTGACTGTACGGCTCCGCTCAGCCACCCGTGTCCGTCTCGCCCTGCTGGTCCTCTTCGGCATCGCGCCCGTCCACCGCGCCCTCGCGCAGGCCCCTGCGGCGCGGGCAGAGATTGCGGCCTTCCGCGATTCGCTCGCGACCATTACCGACACGATGGCACTGAAGGCGCTCGAAGTCCGGATGATCAACGTGGCTCGCGTACACCGCGACAGCACGCTGCTGCACCTGCGGCTCGGCTTTCTCTCACTGCGAATGGGGGACCTCGGCGGACACACGCACTACGACGATGCCGGGTCGGAATTCGAGTGGGCGACGCGCGACGAACCCAAGTGGCCGCTGCCGTGGCTCGGGCTCGGGCTGGCTGAGCTGGGTGTCGGTGATTCGCAGGTCTCGGTGGTGCAGGGAATGCAGACGATGCTCGGGAAGGATGCCCTGACGCGATCGGCCAATGCATTCGCCCGCAGCGCGGAAGTCGATCCCGCCTTCATCGACGGGCTGGTGGAACTCGCGAACACTGCCCTGCGACAGCGCATCAATACCCGCCTCGATGTCGCGCTGGATGCGTTGCGCCGCGCGGCCGCGACGCCGGTGGCCAGGAACCCGGCCGTACTGCTGGCGCGCGCACGCGTGGAACGCGACGTCGGCAGCGCCGATTCCTCACTCGTCGCGATCAACGCGCTCCTTGCCCTGAACCGGAACAACCCGGTGACGCTCGTCGAACTTGCCAAGACCCGGTTCCTGCTCGGGCGCGATGGCGCGGTCGATGCCTGGTACCGTGGCCTGCAGCTCGCCGACAGCGTTGCCCTGCCGATCTATCGGACCGATCTCGCGACCATTATGTCCGACTCGATTCTGCGCGCCTTCGATGCAGCCCGTGGGGATGCGCGCGTCGCCCTCGTGCGCCGGTTCTGGGAACTGCGCGACCGCGATGAGTTGCACGGCAGCGGCGAGCGCCTGCGCGAACATTATCGCCGCCTCGACTTTGTGCGGCGGAACTTCCGGCTCGTGTCGGTCAACCGGCAGTTCGACATCGCCGCGGACGTGCTCAAGCTCGATGTGAGCACGCGGAACCTGTTGAAGGCGCCCAAGATCGTGACGAAGGTCTCGGTCCCCGTGAAGATGGAAAGCGGCGAGGTCCGTGTGTTCCAGGGCTTCCGGAGCCAGTACAACGATTCTCGCGGCCCCTACAAGGGCGGCATCCGATATCACCCTCAGGTCAGCGAGGACGAGGTCGTCGCCCTCTCCGCCTGGATGACGTGGAAGACGGCCGTCATGGACCTCCCGCTTGGCGGCGGCAAGGGCGGCATCATCGTCGACCCCAAGAGCATGAGTGTCCGCGAGCTCGAACAGCTCACGCGCGGCTACGCACGCGCCATCGCGCACGTCGTGGGTCCGGAGAAGGATGTGCCCGCGCCCGATGTCTACACGGGCGGCCGCGAGATGGCGTGGTTCATGGACGAGTACAACAAGGTCGTCGGCCGCCACGAGCCCGG
>JAZJZU010000089.1:4359-8515 GCA_040389605.1 Gemmatimonadota bacterium | reverse complement strand
GACTCGCGACCTATGCTATTGGTGCGGGTGAAAATCGCATCTCGCTCTTCCGGCTTGGCGAAGCGTACCTGCGCATCCTCACCGACCGCCAGGTGAATCTCTCGCTGGTTGCGTCGCCCGTGGAGCGATCGATCGACCGGATGCCCACGATGCACTTTGCGCAGGAGGGATGGTACGCCCAGTTGATGGGCGGGCTCGCTGACGTCTTTCAGACCGGTGGAACCGCTCGAGCCGTGGGCGACGCCGTACGCCAACACTTCAAGAACGAAGTGCGGCCGCTTGGCAAGACCGGCACCCTCGGCGACAGCGATGACCGGGTCTTTGCCAAGACGCTGGTGATGGGGCTGGTCCCTGCGAATGGTTTCCGCGGCGGCGCCGCGCGCTGCGGTGTGATGGCAGTGGTCTATTTCCGGTTCCGGAACTCGACCAACGATGCAGCGGCGACCTTCACCGAAACCCAGTTGCTGCCATTGATTCAGCGCTCCCGGGCCTCGCTCATCGACTGCCCGGGGAAGAATCGGTAGGGCGCAGGGGCGAACCCCTTGCAATCGGAGCTAGATTTGGAAATGCCTCTCTCCCTCAAGGTCTTCAATCGCGCCGGCGAACTGGTCGGCCCGCTCGCGGTCGAGCCAGTCCGCAAGACGGACGCCGAATGGCGGCTCCTCCTCACCGACGAGCAGTTTCGCATCGCGCGCTCGCACGGCACCGAAGCGCCATTCTGTGGCACCCTGCTCGACAACAAGAAGGACGGTGTCTACAGCTGCATCTGCTGTGGCCTGCCGCTCTTCGCGTCGAGCGATAAGTTCGACTCCGGCACCGGCTGGCCGTCATTCGTTCGGCCCATTGCCGTCGAGAATGTCGTCGAGGTGAGCGACACCAGCTACGGGATGACCCGCACCGAGATCCGCTGTGCGCGCTGCGAGGCGCACCTCGGCCACGTCTTTCCCGATGGCCCACCGCCGACCCGCGAACGGCACTGCCTCAACTCCGAGTCGCTCACGTTCACCGAGAGTTCCGCCCTCGCCACACTGGCCGATCCCGCCGCGGGATAACCGCGCACCACACCGGAGTGTCGCGTGAAGCGATGCAGCGTCAGGCCTAGCACCTGGGTCCTCGCCGTGGCCGCTCTGGCCGCCTGCAGCGGCACCACGCCGCAGACCACCGCCGCGCCACGCAATGCGCCGCCCGCCACGTTTGCCGAAGCCTTCGCACGCGTTACCAGTCACCGAGTGGCGGCAGTCGACAATCGCCGAATCGGCCACGCCGCATACTGGCAAGCCGTGGCACCATCGCTTGAAAATCCAGTGCTGCGCGTCACACCCATCGGGCACTCAATGCTTGGCCGGGAATTACGCGCCGTCACCTTCGGCACCGGCCCCACGCGCGTGTTGCTCTGGTCGCAGATGCACGGCGATGAATCGACTGCCACGATGGCGCTCGCCGACATCTTCGCATGGCTGGCCGACCCGGCAACCGACCCGCTTCGCGATCGCCTGGCACGCGCGCTGACGATTACCGTGGTGCCGATGCTCAATCCCGATGGCGCGGAGCGCTTCCAGCGGGAAAACGCCGCGGGCATCGACATCAATCGCGACGCACGGCGTCTCGCGACGCCTGAGGCGCGCGCGCTGAAGGCACTGCACGATTCCATCACGCCCGCTTTCGGCTTCAATCTCCACGACCAGGGCGCCCGCACGCGGGCCGGCGCTCGCGGGCCGCAGGCGGCCATCGCCTTGCTCGCACCCGCCATCGACGCCACCGGCCGTTACGACGCCGTGCGCAACACCGCCCGTCGGGTCGCCGCCGTGCTGGCGCAGGCGCTCGCCGATTCGCTCCCTGGCCGCGTGGCGAAGTACGACGAAGGCTTCAATCCGCGCGCGTTCGGCGACCTGATGCAGACCTGGGGCACCAGCACCGTGCTCATCGAGAGCGGCGCCCTGCCCGGCGACCCCGACAAGCAGCGACTCCGCCAGATGAATGGCGCCGCCTTGCTGGTGGCGCTCGATGCCATCGCGACCAGCCGAGGCGCCAGTGGCAACCCCGCCACCTATGACGCGCTCCCGCCCAACACGGGCGGCGCCGTTGATGTACTGGTCCGGGGTGGCATGCTGGTGATTCCGGGACAGCCGTCGTTCCGGGCCGATCTCGCGCTCACCTACGACGACCTCCTCCAGCACATCGGACCTCGCATCCGGGAAGTTGGCGATCTCTCTGCGGTCATCGCCATCGACACCGTCGATGCGACCGGCCGCTACCTCCACCCAAGCGCTGAGTCCCTCCGTGTTGGGCCCGACGGCAGTTGGCTCCCGCTGGGGCAGCTGGTGCGACTCACGGTGCGTGAGACGGCCGACCCGGTCAGCCGGGCCGTGCGGACCGTGCCCTGACCACCGGCAGCGTGTAGCTTTCTGGATCCGCTGCCCGGGAGTTCGTGACGTGAGCGTGGCCCCGTTTCATCTCGCCTTTCCAGTGAACGATCTCGCCGCCGCGCGCGCCTTCTATGGCGGCCTGCTCGGCTGCCCCGAAGGGCGCAGCTCCGACCAGTGGATCGACTTCAATTTCCACGGCCACCAGATTGTCGCCCACCTCGCGCCGGGGGAGACTGAGAAAAGTGCCGCGAACCAGGTCGACGGCCACGCGGTACCGGTCCGCCACTTTGGTGTCATCCTGGAATGGAGTGCCTGGCACGCAATGGCCGATCGGCTTCGCGCCCAGGGCGTGAGCTTCATCATCGAACCGGGGATTCGTTTCGTTGGCCAGGTGGGTGAACAGGCCACGATGTTCTTTCTCGACCCCGCCGGCAACGCGCTTGAATTCAAGGCGTTCAAGGATCCAGGGCAGGTCTTCGCGAAGTGATCCGCCCCGCGCTGCTGGTCACGCTGCTCCTCACGCTCCAGACCCAGACCGATGTGCCGGACGGGCTTCGAAAGATCATTCCCCCCGTTCCGACTCCGGCGTCGTTCATCTCCGATGCGCCCGGTGTACTCAGCGATAGCAGTCACACTGCGCTCGACGCGCGCATCCGGGAGGTGCAAGCCGGCGGATTCGGCGACATCGCGGTGGCGATCATCGCCGACATCGGCGACTACTCTCCCAACCAGGTGGCGGTCGCGATTTACCGGAACTGGCGCGTCGGTAGCGTGGCTGCCATCGGATCCGCCCGCCGCGATGTCGGCGTCCTGATCCTGATTGTCCCGAAGGAACTCGCGCCCAGCAAGAAGGGCGAGTGCTACATCGCACCGGGAACCGGCGCCGAGGGAATCCTCACCGATGCCGCGAGTGGTGCGATCTGCCGCGATATCATCATCCCCCACCTCAAGGAACGCGACTACGCCGCGGCGCTCGGCGACGGCATCGACGCGATTACGGCACGGCTCCGTGGCGACGAGGGATTGGCCGGCGCGAGCGATGATATGCCCGACGCGCCCTCCGGAGGCAACGGATTCCACTGGTGGTTCATTCCCGGTGGGCTCGGCACGCTGCTGGCAGGCATTTTTGGCATCGCACGTTGGCGCCGGTATCGCCCGCGCCGCTGCCCACGCTGCGGACGCGCAATGCACCGACTCGGCGAAAGCGAGGACGATGCCAGCCTCGACGCCGGGCAGCAGGTCGAGGAGCGCCTCAAGAGCGTGGACTACGACGTCTGGGAGTGCGTCTGTGGCGAGCACCTCGTGCTCCCCTATCCCGCACTCTTCAGCAGCTATTCCAAGTGTCGCGAGTGCCATCGCCGCACCGCCAAGTCCACGCGGGAGGTGCTGCAACACGCCACGACCAGCTCGAGCGGCAGTGCGCGCGACACCTATACCTGCCAGAACTGCGGCGCGACCTGGGTGGTGCACGTCACCTTGCCGAAGATTTCGGAGTCATCGAGCAGCTCGGGTGGTGGCGGCGGTGGTGGCGGCGGCGGATCATCGTTCGGTGGCTCAGGGTCGAGCAGCGGCGGTGGTGGCGGAGGGAGTTACTGATGTTTCTGCTGGACGTCGCTGGACGGAGGCTGGCGCGATACCTCACCGCTCCCCGACGCGATCGGGTGCACTCCACCACGGCGTCGGCAACCGTGCTCGCGCAGACCCTGCGCGTGGGCGATGTCCTGCTCGTCGCATCCGCCCTCGCCCTGCCCTACGCCAACCACCCGAACTACCAGCAGGAGTGGAAGCCA
>JAZJZU010000089.1:1946-4349 GCA_040389605.1 Gemmatimonadota bacterium | reverse complement strand
GCAGCTCTCGCATTTCTTCCGCGATCAAGTACCTGACCCAGTCCACCTGGTCACACGCCACGCTCTGCGTTGCCCCACCCAACCCCGAGGCCACCGCCGAGACTGAGGCGGCCATTCTGCTTGAGGCCGACGTCAACAGCGGGGTTCAACTGGTCCCGCTCTCCCGCTACGGATCGCTGCATACCCGGATCTGCCGGCCGGTCGGTCTCACCGAGGCCGAGATTCATACCGTGGTGCAGCACGCGCTCAACCGGGTCGGGCATCGTTATGACGTCAAGCACATTTTCGACCTGATGCGCTACCTGATTCCCAATCCACCGGTCCCGGCGCGCTACCGGCGTCGGCTGCTGGCCCTCGGCAGCGGCGACCCGACCCGCGCCATCTGTTCGGCCCTCATCGCCGAGGCGTTTCACGGCGTGGGATACCCGATCCTCCCGACCGTGAGGTTGTTGCCGCCGACCGATCCGTTGGCGGTGGCCGATCACAAAGAGGCGCTCCATATCCGCCACCATTCGCTGTTCACGCCCCGCGACTTTGATGTCTCGCCCTATTTCGCGATCATCAAGCCGACGATTGAACACGGATTTGACCCGCACCTCGTGGAACTGATCACCGACTCATTCGACAGCGCCCTCGCTGCGGACTACCTCTCTTCCTGAAGCGCAGAAGCGGCTAGATTCTTCCCCGCCCTGCCTCTGGAGAATGTCGTGCTCGTCGCCCGTTCCGCCCTGCTTCTCGCACTGTGTTGCCTCACCGCCTGCTCCAGCGAGGGATCTGTGCCCTACACTGGCCCGATCGAGACGGCCCCGTTTGCCCCGGCACTCAAGGTCGACCTGGCCGCCTCCACCAAGCTTCCCTCGGGGATGTACATCCGCGACATCACGGTGGGCTCTGGTCCGGAAGTGCAGATCGGCCAGACGATCTCGATGCGCTACAGTGGCGCCCTCATCACCGGCATGGTGTTCGACGCCACCGGCAACAAGGCACCCTACCCATTCCAGCTCGGTGGCGGTCGCGTGATTGAAGGCTGGGAGCGGGGAGCGATCGGGATGCGGGTCGGAGGCGTGCGCCAACTGATCATTCCGCCAGCGCTCGGCTATGGCGCATCGGGAATGGGGCCGATCCCCGGAAACGCGATCCTGGTCTTCACCGTAGAAGTGATGGCGGCAGAGTAGCCGCACCACGAACACAACTCGCACCGCGTGCAATTTTCACCCCGACCTGCAGACCCGAGGGCACAGCAATGAGCACCCCCCGTCGTGATTTCCTTGGCTGGCTCGGCGCCAGCGCCCTCCTCGGCGCCACCGCCTCACCGCTCTCCGCGAACACCCCGGAGTCCAGGCTCCCACGCGCCCTCGACAGCAAGTTCGATATGAGCTGGACCGACCGCGTCACCGGCAAGTATCGCGCGGTGTTTGACTCCCCAGCGGTCTCGGAGGGTGCGGCGCTCTTTCGGGCAGTGATGTGGCAGGACCAGCACAAGGAGGTCTATGGCACCGAGCCAAAGGAGATGACCGCCGTGGTGGTCTTCCGTCACGAGGCGATTCCGCTGGTGATGAGCGATGCCTACTGGGAGCAATTCGAGGTGGGCAAGGAGAACAAGCTCAAGGACAGCAAGGGGAAGAAGTGGACGAAGGTGAACCCGATCCGCGCCCCGGCACCCGACACGCCCCCCAAATGGGCGAAGTACACCATCGAAAATTTCATCGCGAGTGGCGGAATCGTCCTCGCGTGCAATCTCGCCTTCGGTCAGGTGGTCTCGAACTACGCCAAGGCCGAGAAGGTGAAGGGCGAGGAAGCGCGCAAGCTCGCCCTGGCGCAACTGCTCCCCGGTGTAATCCTGCAGCCGTCGGGCATCTTCGCGGGCCTGCGCGCTCAGGAAGCCGGCTGCAACTACATCATCGCGAGCTGAGACACTCGTCGTGATCGCGCTGCTGTTGCAGGCCGCCTCCTCGGCAACCGCCTTGGTCCTGCTCGGCACCGGGATGCCTCGGCCCAATCCCGATGCATCGGGCCCGGCCACCGCCGTGGTGGTCGGGAATCGAACCTTCCTCTTTGATGCTGGCCCCGGGGTGATGCGGCAGTTGGCCGCCGCGCACCTCCCGATCAATGGCGTCACCGCCGTTTTCATCACGCACTTGCACAGCGACCACACCCTGGGTCTCCCCGACCTGATCCTCACCTCGTGGGTCATGGGTCGAAAGGTGCCGCAAGTCATTTTCGGTCCGCATGGCCTGCAGGCAATGACTGATCAGATCCTTGCGGCCTGGTCTGAAGATCGGCGCATTCGCGAGACTGGACTCGAGCACGAATGGCCTGGCGGCGACAGTGTCACGGTGCACGAGATCAGCACCCGAGTGCTCTATGACAGTGCCGGCGTGCGCATCAGCGCTATCCCAGTGG
>JAZJZU010000089.1:0-1936 GCA_040389605.1 Gemmatimonadota bacterium | reverse complement strand
TATGGCTTCCGGATCGAGACGCCAGATCGGGTGATCGTCATTTCGGGAGACACTCGGCCGAGTGCAGCGCTCGCTGCAGCGGCACGAGGCGCCGACATCCTGGTGCACGAGGTATACCCCGAGGTTCGCCTCGCACCGGAACCTCGCCCTGGGGGAGAGGCGTGGCCGGCCTATATGCGCGCCTTCCACACATCGGATGTGGAACTTGGCAAACTGGCCGCGGGGGCCGCGCCGAAACTGCTGATCCTGCACCATATCGTCCGGATGCAGGGGACCGATCAGGAACTGCTCGATGGCGTGCGGCGTGGTGGGTTTACGGGGCGCACAGTTATCGGGCACGATCTCGAGCGCTACTGAGCGCCTCCGCCGCCCTTGCGGCGGCAGCCGGCAGCGCGCATTAGTTAGGGAGTTCGTTTCCGCACCTCGGCAGGACCCCCAGGCAGCCAGACCTTCGGCCAACCCGCACGGGAGCGCTCCGATGGCTCACGCCCCGCTTCCCCTCGCTCCGCGCCGATTCGGCGAAACAATGCGAACGGATGCGTGGTGGATCCAGCCCCTCATCACCTTCCTGATCCTCAGTGCCTTCGTCGTGTATGCCACCTGGGCGGCGTTTCAGGGCAAGTACTATCACTACGGTTCCTACATCTCGCCGTTCTACTCGCCCGAGCTCTTTGGCGAATCGCCCCACGCGCTCTTCGGACCACAACCCGCGTGGTGGCCGGGGTGGATGCCCTTCTCGCCGGCGCTGCTGATCCTCTGGATGCCCGGTGGCTTCCGCTTCACCTGCTACTACTACCGCGGCGCCTACTACAAGGCCTTCTGGGCCGATCCTGTCAACTGCGCCGTCGGCGAGCCCCGGAACAGCTACCTCGGCGAACATTCGTTCCCGCTGATCCTCCAGAATGTGCACCGGTTCTTCCTCTTCCTCGCCCTGCCGTTCCTGGTGTTCCTTTCCGTTGATGTCTATCAAGCCCTCTGGTTCACGGCCGCCGACGGGTCCCGCGAATTTGGCGTGGGTGTCGGCACCCTGGTCCTGCTGGCGAACCTGATCCTGTTGAGTGGATACACGCTGGGCTGCCACTCCTTTCGTCACGCGGTGGGTGGCCTGCTCGATCGCATCTCCGAACGACCGGTGCGCAAGGCGCTCTACGACTGTTCCAGCTGTCTCAACCGCGGCCATATGAAGTGGGCCTGGTGTTCACTCGTGATGGTGGCCTTCGCCGACCTCTACGTCCGGCTGTGTGCGATGGGGATCTGGCACGACGTGAGACTCTTCTGATGGCCGACTACCAGACGGTGGAGCACGACGTCCTGATCATCGGCGCCGGAGGTGCCGGGCTGCGCGCGGCCATCGAGGCCGCTGCCGCAGGGGTCCGGGTGGGGCTGGTCTGCAAGTCGCTGCTCGGGAAGGCCCACACCGTGATGGCAGAGGGCGGTGCCGCCGCAGCGATGGGGAACGTCGACGATCGCGACAACTGGATGGTGCATTTCGCCGACACAATGCGCGGCGGGCAGTACGTGAACAATGCCCGGATGGCCGAGTTGCACGCCAGGGAAGCGCCAGCCCGGATCATCGAGCTTGAATCCTGGGGCGCGGTCTTCGATCGGACCCCGGACGGCCGCATCCTGCAGCGCAACTTCGGGGGTCACCGATATCCGCGGCTCGCGCACGTTGGCGACCGGACGGGCCTCGAGATGATCCGCACCCTGCAGGATCACGCGATCCATCAGGGCATCGACGTCCATATGGAGGTGACCATCATCTCCCTGCTGAAGGACGGCGACCGGGTGGTGGGAGCGTTCGGCTACGATCGCGAGAGAGGGCGCTTCCGGCATTTCCGTTGCAAGGCCGTCGTGCTGGCCACTGGCGGCGTGGGCCGTGCGTTCTCCATCACGAGCAACAGCTGGGAATACACTGCCGATGGGCAGTCGCTGG
>JAZJZU010000088.1:0-8553 GCA_040389605.1 Gemmatimonadota bacterium | reverse complement strand
CACGGGAGCGGCGTCGATGAAGCCTTCCACCACTCAGCGTGCTCGCGCGGCCTTCTCCAGTGCCCTCTCGGGGCTCAGGATGTACTGGCGCGGTGCCCTGCTCGCGACCATTGCTGCGGCGGTGGCACTGAGCGCAGCAGCACCGATCTGGGCGCTCACCAGCGGGCTCGATGTCGGGAGCGCCTCGCTCGGACTCGATCAGACCTGGTCGCCCGCCGCGACTGCCGCCGTCGTCTTCCAGCGTCTTGCGCTCCGGGCGCTCTTCGCTCCGCTGCTGGGTGCCGCCGGCGGCGTGCTCGCCCTCGCAGGCGTCACCATCCTTGTGGGAGCGGCGGCGCGCGCGGGGCAACGCGCTGGCGAAATTGCCGTGCGCAGGGCGGTCGGGGCATCGCGGCGCGCACTCTCGGCGATGGCCGCGATCGAGGCGGCACTGCTCGCCGGCGCGACGCTGCTGGCGAGCGGCGGATTGGCGGCCGCCGCCTATCAGCTTGCTCGCCTCTCGTGGCCAGGAGTGAGCAGCGGACCTTCAATCACGGCGCTGGCAGCCACGGTGGTCGCATTCGTCGGCGCCTTCGGGATCGGGGCACTCTTCATTCTGGTGCCGGCTCGCCAGCGAACTGTGCGGGTATCGGCCGGTCCGCCGCTCGAACTCTATCTCGCTGGGGCCCTGCTCTCGCTCGGGCTAATGGTCGTGACGTCGAGTGCCCTGCTGAGTCGGCATGTCTCCATGCTCACCAACGGTACATCACGGCGCGACGATGGATCGCTCTACCGTGTGGAGTCGGGCATCGGGACCACAGCCCAGCGCAGCGCGGCATTCGCGGGCCTGCTCACAGAGCTTGGCATCACGCCAGGGGTGGAAGTCGCCAGCATTGCGTCGCCGGGTGTCGCCGTGGGACTCGGCGAAGTGGGCGGCGTAACGACCGATTGCGGGGACTGCTCCGAAGCCAACATGCGGCTCCCCTTCCATATCACGAGCGCGGTGCGACACCTCGTGAGCGCCGACACCTTCCGAGCGATCGGCGCACGAGTGATCGAGGGACGCGGCATCTCGGCAGCGGATGTTGCGGGAAGTGCGCGCGTGGTGGTGGTGAACCGCGCGCTGGCACTCCGACATTTCCAGTATGGCAAACCGGTCGGCAGGCGCTTGCAGCTCGATGGCGTCGATGGCTGGTACACCGTCGTGGGAGTGGTCGACGAACCCGAGGCGATCGGTCTTGGTGCGTCGATGCTGCCCCGCTACGCCGTGTACCTCAGCGTGCTGCAGCATCCAGCCGCGCGAGTGGAGGTACTGGTTCGCAGTCGCAACGGACAGAATGCAGGCAAGGTGACCAACCTGATCGACCGCGCACTGCGTCCCAGTGCCGGGATGCCGGCTGCGGTCACGGAGGCGGCGTGGCGTGCCGCGCAGCTCGCGCCGCTGGTGTGGGTCTCCCGCTGGCTGGGCGTGGAAGGATGGGCCGGCTGGATCGTTGCAACCCTCGGCACCCTGATGCTGCTCCGGCTCTGGCTCGGTGCGCTGACTCCGGAACTCGGGCTCCGGCGCGCGGTCGGTGCACCACGACGTGCCATTCTCGCCACGGTGCTGTTACGTGCGACTGGTGCGGGGCTGGGTGGTGTGGGCGTGGCGCTCTGGTTCGGGCCCGGCGTGTGGCGCGCGTTCGGTAACGTGATTGCGGGACTTCCAGGCTGGGATCCGTTACTGATCGTGAAGTATGGATCCCTGCTGGCGTTGATCGCGCTCGCGGCCGCGCTGCCCGGCGCGTTGCGGGCCGTGCGCGCGGCACCTGCAAGGCTTGTGGACGTCGTCGACGGCTGACCGCTCCTGGTCAGGACTTCAGCTGGTCCAGTTCCTGATCGATGTCGTCGGGCAGCGCGAGTGAATCGCTGATCTTTGCGAGGCGGTCGGCTTCGACCCATTGGCGTTCGAGCAAGGCGAGCTCTCCTTCGAGTACGCGTCGCTCGGTGTCTTCGTTCGAGACCATCTCGATCGCGAGACGGGCCACAGGGTTTGTCTTCCCGAGTGTGAGGGTTTCCCAGGCCCACGGATTTGTTGCGTTTGCCAATCCCATAATCGACGGATCCGTGGAGAGCATCTCGGTCGCCTCGCGCACCTGCGCCGACGAGCCAGCGGTCCCCGAAATCACGGGCAGGACCCGGGTGAGCAGTGCTCCCGCCTCGACCTCACTGAATTCGATGAGCTCCTTGATCTCGTTCCCGCGGCACCAGGCCCCCTCTGCATTCAGGCGAGTCGGAACGCCGAGCCGGACACCATTGGCGTTATCGGTGAGTAGAAAAGAGTTGTGTATGTCGTGGTGAGTGAGGGTCAGCACGTCACCCCCTTCGAGCTGGTGTCGCACCCTGATCCTTCGCTTGTTCCACGCTCTCGGGATGAACTGAAAGCCCTGATACCAGACGAAGCCGCCGCCCAGCGCAGCCCGCGCGCCGAGATAGGCTCCGACCACGGCGACTCCGATCCCTCCGGCAACCAGCATATTCCGTCGCCGCCGCGAAGCAAACCGACGGCCATATCGCCACGCTGCAAACTCTGGCCTGAGCGCCGGTCCAATCCGGACGAGTTCGAGTCCCTCCTTGACGCGCGCAAGGCCGATATTCTCAGTAGAGAAGCGCGTCCGCGTGGCCTCGAAGAGCCGTTCCGCTTCATCGATACTCTCAAGCCGGGAGTCAAACGGCACCAGGTTCCAGCGAGCGCAATGCCGGCACACCACCCAGAGCCGTCCCTGCGCGGCATCGAAGGCGATCCGTCGCCCCACAGGCAGCGTCTCGATGACGTCGTTGGCGCCAAGGTCACGGGTGCAGAAGAGGCAGGTGGAGTACATCAGCCCACCCGGAAGAGCACTTCTGCCCTGGGATAGCGCGCGAGCGCGCGTTCGCGAAGCGGCTTGTTCTCGCGCTTCTCCAGCACCGGATCGGCATCGAGTACCGCACGCGCCAGGGCACGCGCCTCGCCGAGCAAATCGGCGTCATCGGGGAAACGCGCAATCTTGAAGTCGACGCCACCACTCTGCCGGGCACCGAGCAGGTCGCCGTGGCTGCGTTCCTCGAGATCCAGCTCTGCGATCTTGAAGCCGTCGTCGGTGAGCGCGAAGGCACGCAGCCGGTCGGGTACGCCGTCACTATTGGCGAGCAGGATGCAGTGCGACTCCTTGCTCCCCCGCCCCACCCGGCCTCGCAACTGATGCAGCTGCGCGAGCCCGAACCGCTCGGGATGCTCGATCACCATCACCGTGGCATTGGGCACGTCAATGCCCACTTCGACTACAGTGGTCGCGACCAGCACGGCCGTCGTGCCATCGCGGAACGAGCGCATGATCGCTTCACGTTCCGGCGGCTTCACCCGGCCGTGTACCAGCCCGATCGTGACATCATCCCACTGCGCCGTGAGCGTCGCCGCCATCGTCTCGGCCGCACGCAGGTCCGAACGCTCGCTCTCCTCGATCACGGGCAAGACGATGTAGGCCTGGCCACCCTCCCGAGCGGTCTCGTGCACAAAACCGAACACCCGCTGCCGGTGTGCCGGCGTCCTGATAGCGGTCTTGATGGTGCCCCGGCCCGGCGGCCTGGCACGCAACACCGACATATCGAGATCGCCATAGCGCGTGAGCGCGAGTGACCGCGGAATCGGCGTGGCCGTGAGTAGCAGCACGTCGGGTGCCTCCCCCTTCCCCATCAATGCCGCACGCTGCTCTACACCAAAGCGATGCTGCTCGTCGATCACCACCAGGCCGAGGCGATCGAAGGAGACCGACTCCTGCACCAGCGCGTGGGTCCCCACCACCAGCCGCGTCTCACCCGAGGCGAGCCGAGCTCGCGCAGCGCGCTTGTCGGCGGCACCCAGTCGGCCCACCAGCAGCTCGGGCACCATCCCGAGCGGCGCCAGCAGTGCGGTGAGCGTGCGAGCGTGCTGCTCGGCCAGCAATTCCGTAGGCGCCATCAGCGCGGCCTGGTAGCCATTCTCGAGCGCGAGCAGCATCGCGAAGAGCGCCACCACGGTCTTTCCGGTGCCGACGTCGCCCATCAGCAAACGGTGCATCCGCTCCGTGCTGGTCATATCGTCGAAGATCTCACGAATGGCCTGTTTCTGATCGGCCGTGAGCTCCCAGGGCAGCGCCTCGCGCAGCGCCGTGGTGAGGGTCTTTTGCACCGTGAACCGGGTTCCACGTTGCCCCGTCTTGGCAATGTGCCGGGCGCGCGCCAGCGTGAGCTGCAGGTCGAAGAGTTCATCCACTGCCAGGCGCCGTCGCCCTGCCTCGGCCTCGGCAAGTGACGCGGGCCGGTGCACCGCCCGCAACGCATCGGCGAGCGCGGGCAGCTTGAACCGCGTGCGGAGCTCCTCGGGGAGGATGTCGGGTACCAGCGGGATGAGCGCGTCGAGGTGGCTGTCGATGAGCGCGCGAATCTGCTTGTGCGAGAGCCCCTCGGTGGCAGGGTAGACCGGAAGCACCCTGCCCGAGCCAGCCGCATCATCGGCATCGCCGAGGATGATCATCTCTCGCGGAGCCATCTGGCGGCCGTGATAGAAGCGCACCGGCCCCGCCACGAGCAGGAGTTGACCCTCCTTCACCGTGCGATCGAGGAAGGTCTGCCCCGGCCAGGCACACTCCAGCACACCGCTGGCGTCCTTGAGCACGGCGTGGAAGATCCGGAGGCCCTTCCGGGTCGGGAGGACCCCCTTGCTCGCGACCGTGCCGATGCAGGCCACATCGTCGCCGACGCGGGCCTTGGCGAGCGGCGTGACCGTGGAGGCATCGAGGTAGCGGTGCGGGAGGTGAAGCAGCAGGTCCTGTGCGCTGTGCACCCCAAGACGCGCCAGTGCCTCGGCGCGCTTCTCGCCGATTCCCTTGAGGAACTGGACGGGGGTGTCAGGGCGGAGCTGGGGCACGACTAGAAAGTAATGGCGGACCGACGCGGCCCGGCGGCAGCCTAGGCGAGCATCCGCATCCTGGCCTCTCCTTCGAGAACCGTTTCGTTGCGCTGATTGACGCACACGGTGCGAATCCGGACCTGCATCCTGGCAGGAATGAGTTCCAGCACCTTCGCGCGCGCCGTGATGGTGTCGCCGGGGCGCACGGGAGCCGTGAACCGCAGCGACTGCTCCATATAGAGCGCGCCCGTCCCCGGCAGGTGCATTCCGAGCAGGGTCGAGAGCAGGCCTGCGGTAAGCATTCCGTGGGTGATGCGCCCACCGAAGCGACTCTCGGCCGCGTAGGGCCCCTCGAGATGCAGGGGATTGGCATCACCCGTCAGCTCGATGAATGCGTTGATGTCGGCTCCCGTAAAGGTCTTCGAGACCGCCGCCGTGTCGCCAACCGCCATTTCACTGAAGAGCATCACGACTCCAGGATCAGGGCAACATCCGGATCGAGGTCTCCGGCAGCGTCTGCTCGCGTGCACCAGGAGACTGCGAAGAAAGTGAGCAACGACACCACCAGCGCCAGCCCCGAGACGGTGACGCCGGCAGGCAATGCATAGACCTTGCCCCAGACCAGCGATTCGCCGACCAGCGTGGTGACCAGCCCCACGGTCATCGAGGTCAGTGCCCCGACGCGTGTGGCACCTGACCAGCAGAGACCGAACGCCAGCGCTGGCACCAGGGTCGAGGCAAAGAGACCCCAGCCGAAGACCCCAAGAAGGGCCACCAGCGCACCGCTCCGAAGCGCCAGCACGACGGCGAAGATACTCAGCACCACGGTGGCAGATCGCCCGAGCACCAGTTCGTTCCGGGGCGGCCAGCCGAATGCACGGGGAATGTCGTGCGTGACGGCGGCGGCCGCGACATTGAGAAAGGAATTCACGGTACTCATAATCGCGGCGGTCACACCGCTGAACACCACCCCGGCGAGGAGTGGCGAGGCGTAACGGAGCAGGAACAGCGGAGTCGCATCATCGGCACGAGCGAGCGGGGGCAGGTCGCCGCGAATCACGGCGCCCCGCATCGCAAGTCCCACCCCGACAAAGAGCAGCAAGGCGAGCGACATCGCCACGGTCATCAGCAGCGGATACCACCGCAGTTTGCGCACATCCCGCAGCATATAGAACTTGTGAATCACGTGCGGCTGACCGAGCGCCCCGACGCTGAACACGAAGAAGAAGGAGATCGCCGCGAGGGGCGGAAGCGTTCCCCACGGTCCAAACCAGCGCGGGTCGTGTTCGAGGAGCGTCTGCGAGAGGTGACGCAAGCCACCACCGCTCCCCAAGGCGGCAACAAACACCAGTGTCGAGGCCAGGGCCATCACCGCGCCCTGGAACACATCCGTGTAGACACCTGCGAGCATCCCGCCGGGCGCGGTGTACAGCAGGACGGCGGCCGCGCCGATCCAGATCCCTGCCGACAGGCCAGTATGGAAGACGGCATCAACCACGAGGCCAAGGGCGAGGAAGTTGGTTGCTACGTAACCGACCGTCGCGATCAGGATCGCCACGGCAGCAAGACCCTGCGCCGTGGGTGAGCGGTATCGCGCGCCGATGGCATCCGGCACCGTCATCAATCCGCGTACCTCCCCCAGGAGGCGAATCCGCCGGGCCAGCACCCAGCCCGAGAGCGAGTTCGTGATCGACACGGGCAGGATGATGAACACGGCGCCCATTCCGACCGTGTAGACCAGCCCGGGGCCACCGATGAACCCAAACCCCGAGAGCGCGGCTGCCATTGCCGAGAGCGCCAGTGCCCAGACGCCAATGCTCCGACCCGCGACGAAGTAATCGGGTGCCGTGCGCGTCCGCCGGACGGCCCACGTGGCGATGGCGGCGCAGATAACCAGGTATGCAAGCCCGGTCATCACCAGCTCGGGTCGCGCCGGAGCTGGAATGGCCTGCGTCTGGAGCAGCAGGTGCAGGGGGATCACTCGCCCGTTCTGCTCGATGTTTGATCCCGCAGGCGCTCGCATTCATCGCGCAGGGCAGCGAGCGATTCCGGGCCGAGGAGTGCGCGATCGAAATCCAGGGCATACGCCAGCGGGAGCACCAGCGACGGCGCGATGCCAATCCCGAAGAGAATGATTGCAGCGCGCCGCGGCACGCCGAGCAGGAGCGGACCGTCAACAGTCTCGGGGGGGAGAAGCAGTGCGGCACCCAGGCCGGCCGCAAGGACTAGCAGGAGAAAGGCGGTTGCCAGCAGAAGTGGCCGGGACGCGCGACCGCCTCGCAGGCCACCAAGCAGAATCGTGCCGGGAAGCACGAGCGCGACGCCCGCGACCATCAGCCAGATGCCAGCCGGGAATCCCCCACCCGTTACCCACGCACTGACGTAGGCTGCGAAAACCAGTCCAAGGCCGATCACGACAGCGGCGAGCGCGAAGCGTGGCTGGCGCGATCGTTCCATCCCGATCACTCGTCCCCCAGCAATCCCACGGCCCACCGCCGGGCATCGAACGGCTCCAGGTCTTCGGGCTGTTCTCCGGTGCCCACAAAACGGATCGGAACGCTGAGTTCCCGGCGAAGCGCCACTACGGCGCCACCGCGGGCCGTTCCATCGAGCTTCGTGATGACCAGCCCCGTGGGTTGCACCACACTGGCGAACTGCTTCCCCTGCTGCACCGCGTTCTGCCCCACGGTGCCATCGAGCACGAGCAGCACCTCGTGCGGCGCGCCAGGGAGCTTCTTTCCCACGACCCGCACGACCTTGCCCAGCTCGGTCATCAGGTCGTCCTGCGTATGGAGCCGACCGGCGGTGTCGATGAGCACGACGTCGGCACCGCGGGCCATCCCCGCCTGCACCGCATCGAACGCGACCGCTGCGGGGTCACCACCCGCTGCCCCCGAAACACACGGTACCTGGAGCCGCTCGGCCCAGCGCTCCAGCTGTGCCACCGCCCCGGCGCGATAGGTGTCGGCGGCGCCGAGCAGGACGCGCTTCCCCTGGCGCGAGAGTCGTGCGGCAAGCTTCGCGACGCTGGTGGTCTTCCCCACCCCGTTCACACCGACAAAGAGCACGACCGACGGCCCGGAAGGCGGTGCGGCGAGTACACCCGGGTGTTCGGGGCCGGCGAGCATCTCGGCCAGTCGATCCACCAGCAATCCGCGGAGATCGTCGTCGCTCTTCACCTTGCCCTTGCGGACCTGCGACTCGAGGAACTCGATCAGGTCGATGGTGGCGGGAACACCGAAGTCGGATTCGAGGAGAAGTTGCTCCAGCTGCTCGAGGTCGGCTGCCTTCAGTCCACGGGCGAGGGCGCCGACGTCGGTGAGCGCCAGGCGCTTGATGCGCTTCCAGAGTCCGAGCTTCGATCCAACGGCACGCGTCATACTGCCTTGTCTCCCTAGCGCAGGCCGAATCGCCGGCGCAACAACCACTCGAGAATGAATCCGAATGCCGCAATCGCAAAGAGCCACCAGCCTTCCCGCAACGATCCGCGACCCGAGGGCGGTGCCGCCGAGGCGGTCTGCTCGCGCAGGGTGGGCGCCGACGGGAGGAGCTCATCAGAGAAGGGTTCCACCGCGAGCACACCGGCGGCCTTCCCTTCGATGGTGTAACGATAGCGACCCGTGGGGAGCGCCAGCGATGCCTCGCCATTGCCGTCGAAGTTGAGCGTG
>JAZJZU010000087.1:59016-61843 GCA_040389605.1 Gemmatimonadota bacterium | reverse complement strand
TGCCACGTCGGCGATCGCGCGCGTTCCCGGCGTGTTGGCCGTGGGCGAGACCACGGTCCTCCCGTTCACCAACTTCGGCTCGACATCGTCCTTCAACGTTGAGGGGCATCAGGTGGCCCCCGGGCAACCGGGACCGTGGGGTGATATCCGCATCGTCACGCCAGACTACCTGAAGGCCCTTGGTGCACCGTTGCTGAAGGGACGGTTCTTCACGGCACAGGACGATCGCAATGCCCCCAATGTGGTGGTTGTGGACGACGAGTTCGTGAAGCGGTTCTGGCCCACGAGCGACCCGATCGGCAAGCGGATCACCTTCAACGAACTCAGCGACACGGCGATCACGTGGATCACCGTGGTCGGTGTGGTGCGACACACGATGCACGAGGGGCTTGATGCCGAGAAGCGGATCCAGTACTACCTGCCACTCGCCCAGAACGGTGGTCGCTTCCTGAGTTTCGCGGTCCGGACCGAAGGGGACCCGCTCGCGTCCGTCGCCGGTGTCCGCGCTGCGCTCAAGGAAGTTGACCCGGAGCTGGCGATTGCCAACGTCGACGCGATGGATCGCCTCGTGGCGAACAGCACCGGACCCCGACGATTCTCGATGGTGTTGCTCGGTGTCTTTTCCTTGCTGGCCGCGGGACTCGCCGCGATCGGCCTCTATGGCGTGATGTCTTACAGCGTCACGCAGCGAGCCAGTGAGCTGGGTGTGCGCCTCGCGCTGGGTGCCACGCCGGGCGAAGTGCGTCAGCTGGTCCTGCGGCAGGGGATGCGGCTCGCGCTCCTCGGCGTGGGTCTCGGGATGGTCGCTGCGCTTGCGCTGACCAACCTGCTCAAGGCGCTCGACACCGGCGCCTCGGTTGGCGCGATGGACAGGCTACTCTTCTCGGTGAGCGCCACCGACCCGTTCACCTTTCTGGGCGTACCGCTGCTGCTGCTCGCCGTTACGCTGCTCGCGTGCTGGATTCCCGCCCGGCGCGCGACGGCTCTGGATCCGATCGCGGCATTTCGCGATGAATGACCGGCGCTGGTGGGCCTTTCCCGCTTCCCTGAGAGTGTGGCCGTGATCCGAGTCGTGAACCTCGAAAAGTCGATCCCGACCCGGCCATCGCCCACCTTCCTGTTGCGGCGAATCAATCTGCAGATCGACGCGGGCGAATTCGTCACCGTGATGGGGCCATCGGGCGCGGGGAAGTCCACGCTGCTCTCGATCCTCGGAATGCTCGACGCCGATTTTACCGGGGAATACTGGCTCGGGGACGATCCCGTCCACGCCATTGCTCCCAAGGCCCGGGGCGCTCTCGCACGGGCGGCGGTCGGCTTTGTCTTTCAGCAATATCATCTGCTCGACGAACTCACCGTGGCGGAAAACCTCGATATGCCGCTGAGCTACCGGAATATCCCGGCCAGTGAACGGCAGGCGATCGTTGCCGACACCCTCGACCGGTTCCAGATGGTCGGGAAGAAGGATCTCTTTCCCCGGCAGCTGAGCGGGGGCCAGCAGCAGGTGGTCGCGGTCGCACGGGCCGTGATCGCGAAGCCCCGGCTGCTGCTGGCCGATGAGCCCACGGGCAACCTGCACTCGGAGCAGGGTCGCGAAATCATGGAACTGTTCCGGGCACTCAATCGTGCCGGAACCACCGTGGTCCAGGTGACGCATTCCGAGGAGAATGCC
This sequence comes from Gemmatimonadota bacterium, assembly GCA_040389605.1. Classification (GTDB taxonomy): domain Bacteria; phylum Gemmatimonadota; class Gemmatimonadetes; order Gemmatimonadales; family GWC2-71-9; genus Palsa-1233. The sequence continues at coordinate 60,171 of JAZJZU010000087.1, read as the reverse complement.
CGGCACGGCAACCGGATCATCCGCCTCAAGGACGGCTGGCTCATCCCGGAGTAGATTCCGGTACCCATGCCGCCTTCCGCCCCGCGCATCCTCGTCGCCGACGACCAGTCGGATATTCTCCAGGCGCTGCGCCTGCTGCTCAAGACCGAGGGATTCGGTGTCGAGACGGCGACTTCTCCGACCGGTGTGCTGAGCGCGCTCGAGCGGAGCGATTTTGACGTGCTCCTGATGGACCTCAACTACACGCGCGACACCACCTCCGGCCGTGAAGGGCTCGATATCCTCACGCGCATCCGCGCCCTCGATGCCTCGCTGCCCGTGGTGGTGATGACAGCGTTCGGGAGCGTGGAGGGTGCGGTCGAAGCGATGCGCCACGGGGCCCGCGACTATATCGAGAAGCCCTGGGACAACCACCGGCTTGTGGCGCTCCTGCGCACGCAGCTCGAACTCGGTCGCGCACTCCGACAGACGCAGCGCCTGGAGAGCGAGAACCAGACCCTCCGGGTCGAGGGCCTCCCCGACCTGGTGACCGAATCGCCCGCGATGCGCGCCGCCGCGAAGCTGATGGCCCGCGTTGCCCCGAGCGACGCCAACGCCCTGTTGCTCGGCGAACACGGGGCCGGGAAGGAAATCGCGGCGCGATGGCTGCACGCCGCGAGCGCCCGGGCCAACCGGCCGATGATCACGGTCAACGTGGGAGGCCTGTCGGAAGGCGTCTTCGAGAGCGAACTGTTCGGGCACCTCAAGGGCGCCTACACCGATGCCAAGAGCGATCGCATCGGTCGATTTGAACTTGCCGACCGCGGCACGCTCTTCCTCGATGAGATCGCCAACATCACGCAGGCGCAACAGGCGAAGCTGCTGCGGGTGCTCAGCACCGGAGAGTTCGAACGGGTCGGATCGTCGAAGACTCGCACGGTCGATGCCCGGGTGTTCTCGGCGACCAACGCCGATCTCCGGAGCGAGGTGTCGGCTGGCCGGTTCCGGGAAGACCTGCTCTATCGACTCAACACCATCGAGATCCGTATCCCGGCCCTGCGCGAACGCCGGGAGGATATCCCTCAGCTCGCCGCACATTTCCTCGACAAGCACGCCGCGCGATATCGCAAGCCGATCACCGGCTTTCGACCCGATGCGATGGCGGCGGTGCTGGAC
>JAZJZU010000087.1:28217-59006 GCA_040389605.1 Gemmatimonadota bacterium | reverse complement strand
ACTACACCTGGCCGGGCAACATCCGCGAGCTGGATCACACCATCGAGCGCGCCGTGCTGCTCGCTGATGGAAGTCAGCTCGTTCGGGCCGACCTCGGCCTGTCGGGGCGGGGTGACGGCGACGCACAGCTCGACCGGATGACGCTCGAGGAAGTCGAGCGGGTCCTGATCCAGAAGGCGCTTGCCCGCACCGGAAACAACGTCGCCGAGGCGGCGAGGGCGCTCGGACTCAGCCGCAGCGCGATGTATCGGCGGCTGGAGCGGTACGGACTCTAGCGGTGATGACATCGCAGCCCCGGCGCATCGTCGCCATTGCCGCCTGGGCCGCGCTGCCCGCGGTGCTGCTCGCCCTTGCACTGCTGTGGCTCGAGCCGCACAGCGCCCGCGTGAAGTGGACCGGCACACTGCTTCTCGCGAGCACCCTCGGCATCGGGCTGCTGGTGCTTCGTGACCGCGTGATCCGGCCGCTGCAAACGGTATCCAACCTGCTCGCCGCAATGCGCGAAGGCGACTACTCCCATCGCGCGCGCGCCAGCGATCCCGAAGATGACCTTGGGCTGCTCTACCTGGAGGCCAATGCACTCGCCGAGATGCTCCGGGGACAACGCCTCGGCGCCCTCGAAGCGACGGCGCTGCTGCGCACGGTGGTCACCGAGATCGACGCCGCAGTGTTCACATTCGACGAGGCCGGGACACTGGTGCTGGTCAACCGGGGCGGGGAACGGCTGCTCGATCAGCCGGCCGAGCGCCTCGTCGGGCGCCACGCGGCCGAACTCGGGCTGGACGATTGCCTGGAGGGCGAGACGCCACGGGTCCTGGACCAGCGCGGCGCCTATGCAAACCGCTGGGAACTGCGACGGAGCGCGTTTCGACAGGACGGGCGTCCACACACACTCGTGCTCCTCACCGACGTCAGCCGAGCGCTCCAGGCCGAGGAACGGGAGGCCTGGCAACGACTGATCCGCGTGCTTTCGCACGAGATCAACAACTCCCTGACGCCGATTCAGTCGTTTGCCGGATCGCTGCAGAAGATCGTGGATCAGGGGAATCATACCGCCGAGACCGACGCCGACTTGCGCGAGGGACTTCAGGTGATCGGTGCGCGCGCCGATTCGCTGGGGCGTTTCATTGCCGCCTATGCGCGACTCGCGCGGCTGCCTCGCCCAGTGCTCGCGCCGATGCGGGTGGAACCGTGGGTGCAGCGCGCGGTCACCCTCGAATCCCGACTCAAGGTATCGGTGCAGCCGGGACCGGACGTGAGCGTGATTGCCGATGCAGATCAGCTGGATCAGCTGCTCATCAATCTGGTGCGCAATGCCGTCGATGCGGTGAGCGTTCCGGGCGGCGCAGTGTCGGTGAGCTGGCGGCTGCGCCTGGACGAACTCGAAGTGATGGTCGATGACAACGGCCCCGGCATCGCGGCAACCACCAACCTCTTCGTCCCGTTCTACACCACCAAGCCTGGTGGCTCAGGCATCGGTCTGGCGCTGTCGCGACGGATCGCGGAAGCCCACGATGGCACGCTGAGCCTCACGAATCGCCAGCCTGGCCCGGGCTGCCGGGCGATCGTCCGGATCCCGCTCGTCCCCTCGCCGCGTGATGCGGCGGTGCCGTTCCGGTCGGGCAGCTACCGCGCCGTGCGAGCCCTCTGACCACCTCGTTAGCAAGGACAAATGACGCAATGGCATCATCCTGGATCCTGAAAACCGAACCCGGCACCTACAGCTGGAGCGATCTCGTACGCGAGGGACGAGCGGTGTGGGACGGTGTGGCCAGCGCCGCGGCCCTGATCCATCTCCGAGCGATGGTCAAGGGGGATGAGGTGTTGATCTACCACTCCGGAGATGGCAAGGCCATCGTCGGCATCGCGAAGATTGCGAAGGGACCGTACCCCGATCCGAAGCTCGCCGACCCGAAACTCGTGGTGGTCGACGTCGTGCCAGTGCGGGCGCTCAAGGCTCCGGTTCCGCTGGCCGCCATCAAGGCCGTCGCCGGGCTCGCGGATCTCGGGCTGGTGCGCATCAGTCGACTCTCCTGTATGCCGGTCACGCCCAGGCAACGCGCGCTGCTCGAGAAGCTGGGTGTCAAGTGACCGGGGGCAGGGGCACGTACCGCCCGTTTCACGCCGCAACCAATTGGGTGGCTGACGCATCGAAGTCACAACGGCAGCGGGCGACGAGGCCTGACTTGTTCCTTACGGGGCTCGTTGCCGGGATATCGCGCGAGTCCCGCATATTCTCTTTCGCTGACCCAATCGATCCTCTGGACAATCTGTGACCACACCGCGGGATCATCTGCAGGATGTCCTGGGCCCGGCCCTGACCCTTGAGCACGAGCTCACGGGGGGTGGGATGGCGACCGTGTACGTGGCCCAGGACAACGCGCTGCGCCGCAAGGTGGTGGTCAAGGTGCTTCCCCCGGAGCTGGCCGCTGCCGTCTCGCTCGAGCGGTTCAAGCGGGAGATTCTGGTCTCCGCTGCGTTGCAGCATCCCCACATCGTGCCAGTCCTGAGCAGTGGCGAAGTCGATGGTCGGCCGTACTTCGTGATGCCGTTCATCGACGGCGAATCGCTGCGCACGCGTCTGGCCCGCGGTCCGCTGTCCGTGCGCGAGGCGGTTGGAATCCTGAAGGATGTGGCGCGCGCCCTGTCCTACGCGCACGGACACGATGTCGTGCATCGCGATATCAAGCCCGACAACATCCTCATCACTGGCGGCTCGGCGGTGGTGACCGATTTCGGAGTCGCCAAGGCGCTGAACGCCTCCCGGGCCTCCCATCGATTGGGTCACGTCAGCGCCCACCAGGGCCAGACCAGTACCGCCTCCGGGATCGCGATCGGCACCCCGGCGTATATGGCGCCCGAACAGGCGGCCGGTGACCCCCTAACCGATCACCGGGCCGACCTCTACGCCCTCGGCGTCGTCGCGTGGGAAATGCTGACCGGGACCGCCCCCTTCCACGGCGTCTCCCCGCAGCAGGTGATGGCGTCCCACGTGATGCGATCGGTGCCGCCGATTGCCTCGCGGCGCTACGACGTTCCCGCCGCTTTTGCCGGGATCATCGATCAGCTGCTCTCCAAGGAACCGAAGGACCGCCCAAGGTTCGCGGCCGACCTGATCCGTCAGCTCGACGATCCTGCCGTGATGAGCGGGGCCTTCGTGTCGGTCCCCGGGCGCACGTGGCGCAAGTGGCGGGTGCCAGTGCTTGTGGGCCTGGTGCTGCTGGTGGCAGCGGGGGTGTGGTACTTCACGACACGTTGATCGATGATCGATCGTGAACCCCGTTGCCCAAGCACGCCGTCTGAACCTCGAATCCGCGCCGCGCAAGGCAGGGCGCCAGCCAGGTCCCATCGATCGACGATCATCCACCGACGATCATCGGTTCTTCCCGAACATCCCCCGAAGATGTGGTTATATTGTCGGGATGCCCCGATTCGAGGTCCGCGCCCCCTTCGAGCCAGCTGGTGACCAGCCCCGCGCCATTGCGGAGCTGACCGCCGGGTTGGTGCGCGGCGACAAGTACCAGACGCTGCTCGGTGTGACCGGCAGTGGCAAGACGATGACGCTGGCCCACGCCATCGCGAACTATGGCAAGCCCACGCTCATTCTCTCCCACAACAAGACGCTTGCCGCGCAGCTCTACGGCGAGATGAAGCAGTTCCTGCCTGCCAACGCGGTCGAATACTTCGTCTCCTACTACGACTACTACCAGCCCGAGGCGTACGTCCCCTCAACCGATGTGTACATCGAGAAGGACGCGTCCATCAACCAGGACCTGGAGTCGTTGCGACTGCGCGCGACCTCCTCGTTGATGGAGCGCGATGACGTCGTGATCGTCTCGACGGTCTCCGCCATCTACGGCCTCGGCGATCCGGTGGCGTACCGGGCACTGATGCTTTCGGTGGCCGTGGGCGAGACCCGCGGCCGCGATGCCATCCTTGAGGAGCTGGTGGGGATTCAGTACCAGCGCAACGACGCCGCGTTTGAGCAGGGAACGTTTCGCGTTCGCGGCGACACCATCGAGATCTTTCCGGCCTACGACGAGCAGGGCGTCCGGATCGAACTCTGGGGCGACCAGGTCGAGCGCATCTCCAGGTTCCATCCAGTGAGTGGCAACACCATCTCGCAGCTTGAGCGGTGTGCCATCTATCCCGCCAAGCACTTCGTGACCCAGCGGCCGACCATCGAACGGGCCGTCGCGGCCATTCGCGAGGAACTCGCCGCGCGACTCTGGGAACTGCGAACCGCCGGGAAGCTGCTTGAGGCGCAACGCCTCGAGGGGCGCACGAATTTCGACATCGAAATGATGCTCGAGGTCGGGACCTGTGCCGGGATCGAGAACTATTCCCGGCACCTCTCCGGCCGCGCCGAGGGGGAACGGCCCGCCTGCCTGATCGACTATTTCCCTGCCGACTTCCTGGTGGTCGTCGATGAATCTCACGCCTCGCTGCCACAGATTGGCGGGATGTTCAACGGCGACCGGGCTCGCAAGACAACCCTCGTGGAATACGGATTCCGGTTGCCATCGGCCATCGACAACCGCCCGCTGCACTTCGACGAATTCATGGCGCTGTCGCCACAGATGGTGAACGTCTCCGCCACTCCAGGTGACCTCGAACTCCGGCTGAGCGAAGGCGTGGTGGTCGAGCAGATCATCCGCCCCACCGGGCTCATCGACCCGGTCGTCGAGATTCGTCCGGTCGGCGGGCAAGTGGACGATCTGCTGGGCGAAATCCGGCTGCGCGAGGCAAAGCGAGAGCGCGTCCTGGTGACGACGCTCACCAAGCGGATGGCCGAGGACCTGACCGATTACCTCCAGCAGGCCGGCGTGCGCGTGCGCTATCTCCACAGCGACATCGATGCGATCGAGCGCGTCGAGATCCTTCGCGGGCTCCGCCTGGGGGAGTTCGATGTGCTGGTCGGCATCAACCTGCTCCGCGAAGGCCTCGATCTTCCCGAAGTGTCGCTCGTGGCGATTCTCGATGCCGACCAGGAGGGTTTCCTGCGGAGCGATCGGTCGCTCATCCAGACCTGCGGACGTGCGGCACGGCACGTCAACGGCAAGGCGATCCTCTATGCTGATCGGATCACGGGGTCGATGGAACGGGCACTGGCCGAAATGGACCGTCGTCGCACGATCCAGCGAGCGCACAACATCGAGTTCAACATCACGCCGCTCTCGATCGTCAAGTCGCTCGATGAGGTCCGGCTCTCGACGCACGTCGCCGACCAGCGCAGCGAGAAGGTCGAGCCGCGTCGACCAGGCCGCGATCCGAACGCAACCGTGGACCTCCGGGATCCAGCGCAGCGCGCCGTGGCGATTGCGGCGCTCGAACAGCAAATGCGGCAGGCCGCGGCCAATCTCGAATTCGAGCTCGCGGCGATGCTCAGGGACCAGCTCAACGAGCTCCGCGCCATCGGCGCACCGAACGTCAAACGGGGCACGCTGCGCCCGGCTCGCCGATGAGCACGCCGCCGCTCAACCTCGCGGCGCTCGAGATGTTCGGCGCCGAGCTGGGCCGGAAGCTGCCCACCGGCAGTGTCGTGTGGCTGGAAGGGCCACTGGGGGCGGGCAAGACCACGCTCGCGCGGGCCATCGGGGTGGGGCGAGGGCTGGAGACGCAGGCCACGTCGCCGACCTATTCTCTGGTCCATCACTACGAAGGTCCGAGGGGAGCCGTCTACCACCTCGACTGCTACCGATTGATGGATCCGGAGGAGGCCGCCGGGCTCGACTGGGAGACATTCGCACAGGCCGACCTGCTGCTCATCGAGTGGCCGGAGCGGGCGGGAGCCTGGGCGCCGCAGCCAACACATCGCATCCGGGTCGAGCCCACCGACGACGACCGGCGAACGGTGGCGGTCGAATGATCACCCTGGCGTTTGACACCGCGACGGATCGTTGCAGCGTCGCGGCGAGTGACGGGCATCGCGTCGCGCATCGACACATCGATGGGGCGCGGAAGCACGCGACCAGCATCCTCTCGCTGGTCGACGACGTGCTCAGGGAATGCAATGCGACTGCGCGCGATGTGACGCTGCTGCTGAGCGGTGACGGGCCGGGCTCATTCACCGGACTCCGGGTCGCGAGCGCAGTGGCAAAGGGACTCGCGTGGCGGCGCGACCTGCATTGGTTCACCGCACCATCACTGCTGATCCGGGCCGCTGCGCACACGGTGGCGGGGGGCAGCACGGTGCTGGCCCTCAGCGACGCCCTGCGGGGTGAGGTGTATGCCGGCTGCTGGCGACTGGGATCGGACGGCGTCGTGCCCGTGGGGCCGGCACCGCGTGCGATGATGCCGGCCCTGCTGACGCAGCACTTCGGCCCGGTCGATACCGTCGTCGGCACGGTGCCATCGGGATTGCTCGAGGCGATCGAATCGCGCACGGGGCGCAGCGTCATCGTTGGCGAGCAGGCCCTTCCCGATGCGCGCACGCTCATCGCGCTGCACGGGCTCGCTGGCGGCACGGTGCAGGTGAAGGACCCTGGCAGCTGGGAGCCCACCTATGGCAGGCCGGCCGAAGCGCAGGCCGTCTGGGAGCGCACGCATGGACGGCCCCTGCCGCCTGCGCCCGGCATCAGTCGCTGATCTGCCGGCGCTGGCAGAGCTGGAGCGAGCCAGTTTCTCCGATCCCTGGACGCCGGCCCAGCTCCGTGAAGCCCTGAGCTGGGGCGGGGCGCTCGCCCTCGTGGCAGAAGGCGCGGGTGGTGGAGTGCAGGGCTATCTCCTCGGACGAGTCGTGGTCGACGAGGCCGAGATCCTGAGCATCGCGACAGCCCCTGCCCACCGGCGGGAAGGCATTGGCCGCCGGTTGTTGCGGGCGGCGATGGACACAATGGTCGCCAAGGGTGCCCACGCCGCGTGGCTGGAAGTACGCGTGGGGAACCAGGCGGCCCGGGAGATGTATCACCGCGAAGGCTTTGTCGCGGCCGGCCTTCGGAAGGGCTATTATCGGAACCCGGAGGAAGACGCCCTCGTGTTGCGGCGTGACCTCACGGGTCCCGCAGTACCGGGTACCGAAGCGTCATAATTCACGCCCGGCAGCAGCGACACCATCGGTCAGTTTGTGACCGTCCACCACGCTCTCTTCGACCGTTCGTCAGACATTGGAGCAATTCATGAGCAAGAGTCTCAACAAGGTCATCCTGATCGGGAACCTCGGCGCCGATCCCGAAGTGCGCTCCACCTCCAATGGCGGCCGGGTGGCCACGGTGTCACTCGCCACGGGCCGGCAATGGAAAGGGGCCGACGGGAGCAAGCAGGAGAAGACCGCGTGGCACCGGGTGATCTTCTGGAATGCCAAGAACGGCCAGCAGCTTGCCGACCTGGTGGAGCGGTATTGCAAGAAGGGCGACAAGATCTATGTCGAGGGCGAGATCGACTATCGCACCTGGCAGGACAAGGAAGGTCAGACGCGCTACTCGACCGAAATCAACGGTCGCGAACTCATCCTCCTCTCCGGCAAGAGCGATGGGGGCGAGGGCGGCGGCAGCTGGAGCGGTGGAGCGCGCAGTTCGGCGCCTTCCAAGGGCGGTTCCGAGAAGAAAGACGAATCGTTCGCTGATTTCCCCGACGCCCTCGATGCCGAGGACGACGACCTCCCCTTCTAGGCCGTGCTGCCGCGGAGCCCGTGTGCTTCGCCAGATTCGCCTCGTTCCACCGTCCTCGTGCCGCCCCGGCCATCCTCGCGATGGACGGGGCGCCGCATTTCCCGCGCGGCCTCGCCGCAGGCCCCGGCGCGGGGTGGGGGAGGCGGGAGCCCAGCGGATCCGGCCCCCAGCGCGGCCGTAAGCATTGGGGGAGAGGGTCACAGCGGTCGATACTCCTGAGACTGTGTAGTATTCGTCTGTCTGGCACGAATCGTGGTGCAGATCACGGCAATCATCGCCTGCGGAGACCCCTGTTATGCGCGCTCAATTCGCCGTCCTCCTGCTTCTCGGCGCAGCCCCCCTGGCTGCCCAGGATGAAATGATCACGGCGGCGGCCGACGCCGTCCCCTATGTCCCGATCCGGCCCGGGCAGTCGTACTCTGCCGGATTCCTCTCCGAACTCCGGCTGCTGCCGTACGGAAAGCTCCGGGGAGCGGTGACGCCGCCGTCGATTCGTTCGGCTGCCAGCGGTGCGATCATCACGGTCGGGACCACGCTCAGCGTCGATGCACCGGCCGGGGCCAGCTACACGGTCGGCGACACCCTCGTGCTGGTCCAGCGCTCGCCTGGCCCCAAGGGGTGGGGTGAAGTCGTGAAGCCCACTGGCCTCGCACGCGTGAGCGCTTCGAACGGGGGACAGACGCTCGCCACGCTGCTCGAGATCTATGGTCCGGTCCGGGAGGGCCAGTCCACGCTCACCCTCGAGCCCGTTCCGAATCCTGGCGCGGTGCAACCGGTCAAGAGTGCGGGGCTTGCGGCCACCGTCATTGCGCCTCGTGAACCGCGGGAGCTGCTCCAGCCCGGAAACGTCATCTTCGTCTCCGCAGGTCGCACGGCGGGAATGCGGCTCGGCGACTTCGTCGAGGTCCGACGCAAGCCCGCGCGGCGCATCAATGCCCCGGATCAGATTGACGAACTGATGGCGACGGGGCAGGTGGTGGCCGTGAACGAGAAGCACAGTTCCGTCGTGCTCGTCCGGGTCGTCGCCCCCGATATTGCGCCCGGCACCCCAGTCGTGCGGGTGGCCACCCTCCCCAACTGAAGCGTGGCGCTTCGCCCCGCTATCTTCCCCTGAATGGTTCGGACACTTCAGACGGCGGGCGCCCCTGGCGCCCGTCACGGGGAGCGTGCATGAGCGGAGCGGTATTGATCACGGGCGGTGCGGGGTTCATCGGCTCGCATATCGCTGAGGCATACCTTGCGGCCGGCTGGTCTGTGACCTGCCTCGACGATCTGTCTCGCGGCAAGCGAGAGCAGGTACCCGCTGCAGCGCAATTTGTCGAGGCCGACGTGCGGTCGCCGGCTGCTTTCGAGGCCGTTGCTTCCGGCGGATTCGACGTCGTGGTGCACCAGGCCGCTCAGATCGACGTGCGCATCTCGGTGCAGCAACCCGCACTCGATGCGGCGATCAATCTCGTGGGATTTGCCAACATTCTCTCTGGTGTTGCGGCGGGTGGAGTGAAGCGTGTCGTCTTCGCCTCCAGCGGCGGGGTGGTCTACGGCGATCCCGCGGTGCTGCCAACCCCCGAGCCGACCGCCAATCTGCCCATTTCACCGTACGGCGTGAGCAAGCTCGCGGGCGAGCACTACCTTCGGGTGCTGGGCCAGCTTCACGGCTTCGAGGGCGTCGCCCTGCGGTACTCCAATGTGTATGGTCCCCGGCAGGATCCCGCGTCCGAGGCGGGCGTAGTTTCGATCTTCGTTTCCCGCCTCCTCGCGGACCAGCCACTCACGATCTTCGGCGACGGGACGCAGACGCGCGACTACGTCTTCGTGCGCGATGTCGCGCGTGCCAACCTGCTGGCTGGCACCGTGAATGTGTCCCGCGGTGATCGACTGGACGTCCCCGCCTTCAATATCGGCACGGCTCGGGAGACTACCGTCAACGAGCTCGCACAGCACGTTGGCCGTGCGCTCGACCGGACTCCGGTGATCGAATATGCCCCGCCGAGACAAGGCGAGTTGTTCCGTTCCTGTCTCGACATCTCCAAGGCCGGGCGAGAGCTCGGCTGGACCCCCCAGACATCGTTCGATGAGGGAATGAAGGCCCTCGCCGGATGGTTCGAAGGAACGGTTCGCTGATGGAACAAGCCGCTGGAACCTCGGTGCCGGGCCTGCTGCACCTGATCCTTTCCGCCAGCACCGAAACGACTGCTGTGCTGATCATCTGCGGCATCTGCTCGGTGCTCTCCTGGTATGTAATCGGTGCAAAGTGGTGGGAGTTCCGCCGTATCCGCCGCGCCCGGGCCGCGTTCGATGACGCGGTGTCGCGCGCGCGGACCGTGGAGGAGCGCGAGCAGGCCGCGAGCCGCCTGGGTCGGTCCCCCTATGCCGAGATTGTGCTCGCCTCCACATCGTTTCTCGCCGATCTCTCCGGTGCGATGACGCGTGCCAATGTCAGCCGCACGGGGCTGTCGCTCACCCAGCTCGAAGCCCTCTCGCTCACGCTCGATTCGAAAGTGCGTGAGGAGGCCGAGCAGAGCGCGCGGATGATCCCCTGGCTTGCCACGGTCGGTTCGACGGCGCCGCTGCTGGGCCTCTTCGGCACGGTGCTGGGCATCATGAAGTCCTTCAATGGACTCAGCGTGGAAGGCAGCAGCAACCTGGCCGCGGTCGCGCCTGGAATTGCCGACGCGCTGATCGCGACGGCGGCTGGACTGGGCGCCGCGATTCCGGCCGTCGTGGCCTACAACATCTTCACCTCACGGACCGAGCGATTCGAGGGGGAACTCGAGCGGCTCGCGCAGGACACCATCGGTTCGCTGGGGCGCGAGGGGCGGCTCTAGGATGGCGGGGATCGGCGGCGTGGGGCGGGGGCGACGCCGGCGGCGAACGCTGAACGCCGAGGTGAATATCATCAACCTCGTCGACGTGGTCCTGGTCCTCCTGATCATTTTCATGGTGACCGCACCGATGATGCAGGGCGGCATCCAGGTCCGGCTTCCGCGGGCGGCTTCCAGGCCGATCAGCGCGAGTCGTGCAATGAATGTCACCATCGACAAGGCCGGACGCATCGCGCTCGATGATGTCGTCCTGACCTACGACCAGTTTCGCGCAGCGTTTGCACTGCGCGTGAACCAGAAGCGGCCCGAGACGGTGTACATCCGTGGCGATCAGGGTGCCCGCTACGGCGACATCGCGCGCGTCCTGGGCATCGTGAATGCCGCCGGTATCCGTTCCGTGGGACTGGTCACGGAACAGACTGCGGCGCCGTGACCGCGAGCCGCTCCTCGCTCCCCGCCGGACTGGCCGGAACCGGGCTGGTACACGGCCTTGCGCTCGCCATCCTGATCCTGCTCGCGCAGCGTGCGCCCGAACGCCCACCAATCGTCTATGCTGTGGAACTTGTGGCTGCGCCTGCGCCCACCGAGGCGCCTCGCCGCGCGGCGGCCGAGGCAACGCCAGCCGCTGAAGCCGAGACCGCGCCTGTGCTGCCGCCGAAGACGGTGAAGCCGCAACCGCCAAAGCCGCCGCCACCGAATCACGTCAAGGTCGAGGAGAAGGCGCCGGTCACCAAGGCACCGGTCACTCCGATTCCTTCGGCTACACCCAGCACGGGCCGGGATGTGGTGACGGTGAGTCAGGCCGGAATCAGCTTCGAGTACCCGGAATACCTGCGCAACATCATGAACCAGATCTACGTCAGGTGGAAGCAGCCGCTGGCCCAGACCAATTTGCACGTCGAGGTGTCGTTCGTGATTCAACGCGATGGATCAGTCAAGGACCTGGTCGTCTCGGTGCCCTCCGGTCGGTACGACTTCGACCTGACCGCCCTGGGGGCCGTGGAAGCCGCGGGCCGCGCGCGGGCATTCAACCCGCTGCCCTCTGGCTATGTCGGCGATGGCCTGCCGATCGCCTTCTACTTCTCACCCACGCGCAAGCCGTGAGCCGGCGCTTCACGATGCGGCTTGCGGTCCTGCTCGTCGCGCTCGTCGCGGGTTCGATTCTCCCGGCCCGGGCACAGGACATCGAGCGCATCCGGCTCGGAATCAACTACACGGCGGGCGCGCGGCCCGGAATCCTGGTGATGGCGGGGCCGGGGCTCGACTCCGTCAGGCGAGTGATCGAACGCGACCTGGGATTCTCTGATCGTTTCGAGATGGCCTTTCTCCCCGATACGCTTGGTCGGCTCGATCGTCCCCTCGATGCTGCCGCCCTGAAGCCCCTCGGCGTGGCCTGGGCCGTGGAGTTGCAGCGCGCGCCAGGCGGGGTCGAGGTGAAGCTGCACGAGGTCGCGGCCGGGGCGGTCCGCCAGCAGGGCATACGCTCCCTCGACCTTGCGGCGGTGGGCGACAATCGTCTGGCGATCCATCGTGTCAGCGACGAGGTGGTGGGTTGGGTGACCGGTGCCACTGGCATCGCCGCGACGCGCATCCTGTACAAGGGTGATGAACAGGGAAGTCGCAAGGACACCGGCATCTGGCGGATCGACAGCGACGGGCAGAACCCGGTGCACCTGACACGCGGCGGGGGCCTGGTACTCTCGCCGTCGTGGAGCCCCGACGGGTCCCGGTTCGCATATACCGAGATCCGCGATGATGTGGGAGCGCTCATCGTCCAGTCCCTGGCGGGTGGCGCCCGCGTCACCGTGCCGACGCCCGTCTCCGGCATCAATAACGGCGCCGCCTTTTCACCCGATGGCAGCAAGCTCGTCTTCGGCCGGGTGGCCGAGGAGGGGACCGATGTCTACGAAGCGGACGTTGCCAGGATGTGCTGTGTCCACCGGCTCACCACGAATGGGAAGTACGCGATCAATATGACGCCGTCGTATTCGCCCGATGGCCGGCGGATCGCGTTCATGTCGACCCGGGCCGGTGCCGCACAGATCTACGGAATGGATGCCGACGGCACCGACCAGAATGTGCTGGTACCATTCGATGGCGGCGAAACCGGTTCATCGTATGCACCAGAATGGTCGCCCGATGGCAGCACCATCGTCTTCGGCCGCGACGCGGCTGGAGGCCGCCAGATCTTTACCTATCAGATCGGGCGAGGCCGCCCTGCGAGGCAGCAGACATCCAGCGGACGGCAGAACGAAGATCCCAGTTGGGCGCCCGATTCGCGCCACGTTGTGTTTCGCTCAAACCGGACCGGCAGGGACCAGTTGTGGATTCTCGACCTCGAGACCGGGACCACACGACAGATCCCGACACCCGGGGGCGCCCGCCTGCCGTCCTGGTCGCCTATATTGCGAAGCACTAACCCTTGACCTTGATGTGGAGGACCGCATGACCCAGCGTGCCCTCGTCGTTGCCCTGCTTGGGCTTGCGACTACTGTCGGAGCCTGTGGCAAGAAGGCCGACCCCAATATGACGCCCGCTCCGGTACCGAGCTCGACCCCGGCTGCGACGACCCCGCCCCCCGCGCCAAGCTCGGCCAATGCCGATTCTGTGGCCCGGGCCGAAGCCGCTCGTCGTGAGGCAGAACGCGCCGCGCTGGTGAATCAGCTCGCCGAGACGATCCACTTCGATTACGACCAGTTCGCGATCGGCGCCGACGATACCGGACGCCTCGATCGCAAGGCTGCGATCCTGAAGGCCAACCCCTCGCTGCGGATCCGGGTCACTGGTCACGCAGACGAGCGCGGCTCGGATGAGTACAACCTCGCGCTCGGGATGCGCCGCGCCATCGCGGCGAAGGATTACCTCGTGCGACTGGGCGTCGACGCTTCCCGCATCGAGGTGGCGTCGCTCGGCCGTGAAGTCCCGGTCGATCCGTCTCCGACCGAGGCGGCCTACGCCAAGAACCGTCGTGACGAGTTCGAGGCAATTGCCGGCGCACAGACGCTGGTGGCGCCCCGCTGATGCGGCCGCGCGTCGCGTCGCTGCTGCTGCTCCTCGGGGCGGCCTGTGCCACTCCGGGGCAGGTACGCCGCGTCGAGACGCAGGTCGCCGTTATGGAGCGCTCCCAGGCGCGGGCTGATTCGGCCCGCGCCGCGGAGCTCTCGCGGATCATCGCGTTGCAGCAAAGCAGCATCGACTCCCTGGTCTCGCTCCGCAGCAGGCTCGAACAGAGCGGTCGCGAGAATCAGTCGGAGTTCACCGAGGTCCGGCGTTCCCTGCTGGCCCTGCAGGAGCTCTCCGGCCAGAGCCAGCAGCGGTTGAGCGAGCTGCGCAGCCAGCTCGAGGTGCGCACCGCCGAACCGCCGGCGGCAGTGCCGGTGGACTCCACCGGCGCCGCGGCTCCGCCCGCGATGACGGCACCCTCCGCGCAGGCCATTTACCAGGCGGCGCGTGCCCAGAGTCAGCAGGGTGCGGTCAGCTCTGCGCGGCTCGGGTTCCGCCGTTTGCTCGAGGTGTATCCCACGTCTCCCCTCGCACCAGACGCCACCTTCGGCCTTGCCGACAGCTTCGACCCGGCTCAGCCCGATTCGGCGCGAGTGTACTACAGCGAGGTGCTGACCAAGTATCCCACGTCGTCCCGCGCCCCGACGGCGCTCTTCAAGCTCGGCAAGCTCGCCGAACGGCGTCAGGACCGGAGTGCGGCACGCGCATACTATCAGCAGCTGATAGATCGCTACCCGCAGAGCGATGAGGCGAAGCTCGCCCGTGACGCGCTGCGCGCCATTCCATAGTCTGCTCGATGGATAATGCCGCCGGCGAGATGCCGTTCCTCGATCATCTCGAGGAGCTTCGCGGGCGCATTATCCGCTCGCTGATTGCCGTCTTCGTCGGCGTAGGCATCGGGCTCTGGGCCGTCACCCGATTCAAGGCCGTCACCTTTCTCAAGCAGCCCATCGCCCCGTTCCTCCCGGGCGGCAAGCTCACCATTCTGGCGCCCACCGAACAGGTAATGGTCGTCCTCAAGCTCGGCGTCGTGGCCGGGCTGGTGCTGGCCTCGCCTGTGATCATCTACCAGTTGTGGGCGTTCCTCTCGCCGGCCCTGTACGAACGCGAAAAGAAGGCGATGATGCCGGCCCTCGGACTCGGCCTGGTGCTCTTCCTGCTCGGCGCCTGGCTCGGCTGGATCTATGGCGTGCCGCTCTCGCTCAATTTCCTCCTGACGTTCAGCGACGACTTCGTCAACCAGATCACGTTCAGCGCGTATTTCTCGTTCGTGGTGCAGGTGGTGCTTGCCGTGGGCATCTCCTTCGAACTTCCGCTGATCATGACGCTGCTCTCCTGGATCGGCGTGATGGATGCGAAGCGGTTCAGCGCGTTCCGCCGCTACGCCATCCTGCTCAATTGCATCGCCGGCGCGATTCTCTCGCCGGGTACCGACGTCATTTCGATGCTGGTGACCTCGGCGATGCTGCTGATGCTGTATGAGCTGGGCGTCATTGGTGCGTTCCTGGTCCAGCGGCGTCGGCGCAAGGCAGCCGAAGTGGCCGGACTCCTCCTCCTCGTGCTCGCGATGGCCGGCGGACCCCGGTCGCTGCACGCGCAGAACCCGCCCGTCAGACCCGGTGCCGCCGACACGACCCGGCTCCGAACTGGAGCAGGGCAGGCGGCGCGGGCCCTCGACTCGGCCACCGCCAAGCGACTCGGTCTCCCGACGGCACCGCGCCGAAAGTTCGCAGAGCCCGACTCGGTGATGCAGGCCCTCCTCGAACGGGAGGGCTTTGCAGTTACCCGCTTTCGCGGCGATTCGGCCACACTGCTCCCCGGCACGGAAGGGCTCCTCCTGGGCGGGCACGCGGCGACCTCGCGTGACACCTCGGTGCTCGAGGCCAACGAGATCCGCTACAGCGACGCGCGCTGTGAGCTCGTCGCTCGCGGCGAGCCCAGGATGTTCGAGGACGGGAAGGTGCTGGTCGGTCGGGAGATGTCATTCGACACCTGCCACGAACGCGGAGTCATCGGGGAGGCGTTCACCAAGTTCGACGACCTGGGAGCCAACTGGTTCCTGCGCGGCAACCTCGCGGTGGATTCCACCGGCAAGCGACTCTACGCGGCCAACAGCGAATTCACCTCCTGCGACCTGCCCGAGGCGCACTATCATTTCAAGGCGGGCGAGGTGAAGTGGGTGTCCCAGTCGGTGCTGGTCGCCCGGCCGGCGGTGCTCTACATCCGCGATGTCCCGGTGGTCTGGCTGCCGTTTCTCTTTCAGGACACCAAGGTGGGGCGACGATCGGGCATCCTGATCCCGAATTTCGGTTTCAATGACATCGTGCGACCAACGCGGAGCTACAACCGCCAGGTCACCAATATGGGCTACTACTGGGCGCCGAACGACTACATCGACCTGACGGCCCGGCTCGACTGGTATGCCAACCGGTATGTGCGCTACGGCGGGCAATTCCGCTATCGCTGGCGTGATCGCTTTGTCGATGGCGACCTGGCGATCGACCAGGAGCGTCAGTCCAACAGTGGCCGGAACACGAATATCCGCTGGAACCACAACCAGCAGTTCGACAATGCCACGTCGCTGCGCCTGAGCTTCAACTATTCCGGCAACACCAGTGTCCTGCAGGGCAATACCGTGGATCCGTTGCGGTCGGTCCAGCAGATCGTCTCGTCCGTGAATCTCAGCAAGCGATTCAGCTGGGGCCAGATGACGCTGGGTGGTACCCGGCGGCAGTCGATCAACGACGGCAAGGTGGCGACGTCGCTGCCGAGCCTTACGATCTCGCCACGACCGTTCGAATTCGGGACGCACGTGACCTGGTCGCCGGCGCTGACGCTCACCAACGAAACCAACAAGGATCCTCGCGTGGTGGAGCTCGTGGCCGCATCGGGGCGGATCGACACGATGCTCACGACGGCACGCAATCGCAACACCACGATCACGCTCGCCACGCCGTTCCGGTTCGGGACCTTCAACTGGACGAACTCGCTGAATTACCGTGATCAGCTGGTGGTGCAACGGCGCAGTGTGACCCAGCGACTCCCTGATACGACCACGGCCGATCCCGCGGATTCCGTGACCGTGATCACCACCCGGGGAGGCGACTTCTCGACCTCCCTCGACTGGACGACCGGGATCAACCTGCCGCAACTGTTTCCGCAGTCGTTGCACCTGACGCCCACGCTGGGCATCACGAACATCTCGCCGACTGGGGGATTCCTGCTGCGGAATGCCGCAACCAACGGCCAATGGGTGCGGCAAGGCAAGAAGTTGCAACTCGCGGTCGCGATGGCCCCGAACCTGTTCGGCTTCATCAACCGGGGCATCGGCCCGATCGTGCGGTTCCGCCACAACATCCAGCCGTTGATCAACGTGCAATATTCGCCCACGGCGCGCCTCTCCGAGGAGTATGCGCGCGCCATCTCGTCCACCAGCGGGCGGGACGTCGTCCGCGAGGTGCCGGCAACCCTCCTGGCGTCGATGGGCCTCTCGCAGACCCTCTCGGCCAAGCTGCGCCCCGCCGCTGGTGACACCACGACCGACGACACGCACTGGCGCAAGGTTGCCATCCTGCAGCTGCAGACGTCGCAGATCAGTTACGACTTCGAGCAGGCCAAGTTGCCGGGACGCACCGGCTGGACCACCGCGGCCCTCACCAACACGCTGCAAAGCGAGCTGATCCGCGGCTTCTCGCTCAACCTCACGCACGACCTCTGGGAAGGGCAGGTCGGAACCGACTCGGCCAGGTTCTCCCCCTTCCTCTCGAATGTCCAGGCCACAATGTCGCTCACCGGCGGGACGTTCCGGTCGCTCGCCTCGCTCTTTGGTCTCGCGAAGCAGCCTGATCCCCGGGCGTCGCGCGATACGCTGCCACCACCCGCGACATCGTTCGGCAGTTCTTCGCGCCGGTTCCGGCCGGGTTCGTTCAACAGTTCGGACGTCAACGCGGGGCTTGCGGGTCGTGGCTTCACGGCGAATGTCACCTATTCGCTGCAGCGGCGACGCCCCACCGGTACCACGGTCGGCTCCGTGAACTCCGACCCGAACGACATCTTCCTCCCGCCCGTTTCGCTCGTGAGCGGCAATCAGAGCAACATCGGCCTCAACACCTCGTTCTCGCCGACGCCGTACTGGAATGTGTCGTGGCAGACGCAGTACAACGTGACCGCCGGTCGGTTCGAGTCGCAGCAGATCCGGCTGCAGCGGGACCTGCACGACTGGACCGCCTCGTTTGACTTTGCCAAGACCGCGACCGGGAATTTCGCGCTGTTCTTCACCATCACCCTCAAGCCGCTCCCGGATGTGAAGTTCGACTACAACCAGACCACGCTCCGACCCCGGTAATGCGGCCGGACGTGACCCCCCAGCCGCCAATGATGATTTCGGGGGCGATCGGTCGATACTTCACCGGGAATTCCCGTGTGCTGGCCGGGGTACTCAGCTTGCCCCTGACCGGGGCCCGGCCTACACTTAGAACCTCAAGCCCCACCGCCACTTGAGCCCCCCAACCCCTGGTCGACCATGACGCTCGACAAGCTCAAAGTTGCCGCACGCCAGCACGAGCAGCGCGAGGAATGGCGTGCCGCAATCGAGCTTTATCGGCAGGCGATCCGTGAGGGCGAGGGAGGCAATGAAGGTGCCGATCCCTCGCTCTACAACCGAATCGGCGATCTCGAGCACAAGGCGGGCGACGACAGCGCCGCGTGTGATGCGTGGGACCAGGCCGCCGCGCGCTACGGCGAGCAGGGCTTCTTCAACAACGCCATCGCGCTCTGCGGCAAGATCCTGCGTCTCGATGCTGACCGGATCCGGACCCATCTCGACCTGGCGCGCTATCAGGCCAGGAAGCGGGTGCTGTATGACGTGAAGGCGCAGCTGACGACCTACCTCGAGCGGATGGACTCGGTCGGTCGCGGCGACGGGGCTCGCACGGCTGTCGAAGCCTTTGCCGACGAATTCTCGAGCTGGCGTGACCTCCAGCGGCTGGTCGACGAACTGCTGGGTCGGGTGGGTGAGCTGGAGACTCCCACAGAGCCTGCAACGGCCGGAACCGAGGGACCGAGCGGGCTGATCTTCATCGACACGGATCTCCGCCTGGAGCGCGCGTCCGAAGGCTCGCCTGACTTCACGGTGCCGGCCCCCATCGACTCACTGGTGGAAGAGCCAACTGGTATCCTCACGGTCGACCCCTCGGAATCGCTGGTGGATGAGCCGATTGCCTTCGAGGCTCCGACCGACGGCATCGTGCTTGAGGGTCTCGAAACGTCCGTACAGGAGTTCGACGGGACTCCGCCGCCCGCGTCCGAAATCGTGCTCGACGGCCTGGTCGATCATTCCCGCACCCTGGCAGAGGCGGGCGATCAGGCACCGCTGGCCGGACTCGAGCAGACTGCGCTCGATGCTCCCCAGGAGACGGGTGCGCCACTGGTCTTCCTCGAGACCGAGTCAGTTGCCGCGCCGGATGCTCCTCCTCCCGGCCCCCCCGCGCTTCCGGAATTGCCCGAGGGCATCACGCTCGACGATCCGCTTGGGCAACGCGTCACCGCTCACGCGCTGCTTGAGCACGGCGATCGGGCTGGCGGCATTGCGCGGCTCGAAACGGCGCTCGCAGGCTATCAGGAACGCAACGAGTGGCTCCACGCCTATCAGGTTGCCAGCGAGCTCGTGCAGGCCGAGCCGAGCGTGATCGGCCGATACCAGGCCCGGGTCGAAGTCGCGTCGCAGATGAAGGACACCGCCAGGCTGTGTGAGTCGTATGCCGAGCTGGGCGATGCCTTCGTGCGCGAGGGGAGCAGCGACAAGGCCGTCGCCGTCTATCGACGCATCCTCGAACTCGATGAGCATCACGCCCGCGCGCGAGCGGCACTGCGTGCGATGATGCCCGATACCCCCCCGGAAGAGACCGCCGAAGGGTTCATCGACTTCGCCGCGATGATGAACGAGGACGCTGGCCCGCGCTCCACCCGGATGCGGACCGAGACCACGGCCATCTCCGCCGACGAGGACGAGACGTTCCGTGAGGCGCTGGCCGAATTCAAGCGTGCGCTCGACCAGAACCTGCCCATCGAGGATCACCAGGCGCACTACGACCTGGGCATTGCCTTCAAGGAGATGGGCCTGCTCGATGAGGCCATCGGCGAATTCCAGAAGGCGCTCCGCTCTCCCGAGGGACGGCTCCGCACCTCGGAAGCGCTGGGGCAGGCCTTCTTCGATCAGGGTCGGCCAGCCGTCTCCGAGGCCGTACTTCGCGCGGTGGAACGCGGTCCGGAAGGCGACGCCGAAAAGATCGGCGTGCTCTACTGGCTCGGCCGCGCCCAGGAGGCACAGGGGAAGATGGCCGAGGCGCGGGGCTGCTACGAACGCGTGCTCGCCGTCGATGTCGGATTCCACGATGTTGCGGATCGGCTCACGCAGCTGACGTCGGACAACTCGTGACGATTCCGCAGCTCGGCGCCGTGTCGCTGGCCGACTTGCAGGCCCCCGTCGGGGCAGAGCTGGAGCGAGTCGAGCGCGAGATGCAGCGGATGATCGAGGACGACTTCCCGTTGATCGGCGAAGTCAACCAGCACCTGCTGCGGATGCGGGGAAAGATGTTCAGGCCCACGCTCGTGCTGCTCGCCGATCAGGCGACCGGTGGGCCGACCCCGCGCGCCGCGACCTTTGCTGCCGTGATCGAGCTGATCCACCTGGCCACGCTGGTGCACGACGATTCGGTCGATCACTCGACCCTTCGTCGTGGGATGCCGACGATCAACGCGCTCTTTTCGCACCAGGTGTCGGTGATCATGGGAGACTTCCTCTACTCCCGTGCTGTGGTCGAGCTCGTGCGCCTCGAAGACCTCGAGGCACTGCGAGTGCTCTCCCGGGTCACGACCGAGATGACGGTCGGGGAAATGCGGCAACTCCTGGCGCACGATCCCCTCGATTTCACTGAAGCCCAGTACGACCTGCTCATCCGCGCGAAGACGGCGTCGCTGATGTCGGGCGCCTGCGAAGTCGGGGCGCTGGGCGCCCCCGAGGAACAGCGCCAGGCGCTCGCCCGATTTGGCGAGAAGCTGGGAATGGCGTTCCAGATCACCGACGACCTGCTCGACTACACGGCCGACCAGGCGATGACCGGGAAGCCCTCGGGCCTGGATCTTCACGAGCACAAGGTCACGCTGCCGCTGATCTATGCCCTCCCGCGCCTCTCGGCCCGCGAACGACGCGCACTCGAAAGCCTGATGTCGGCCCCCGACCCCGAGCCAGAGGCAATCCAGGCCGTCGTGGCCGCCGTCGCGGCACACGGCGGGCTGGACTACGCCCGCGAGCGAGCCCAGCGGTTGATGTCCCAGGCGGAAGATGACCTGGGCCTCCTGCCCGACACCCCGGCGCGGGAGACCCTGCGCTCGGCCCTGGGCTTCGTCCTGGAAAGGAGGAGTTGATGGCGGCCTCCCCGAAGCGGCCCGGTTTCTACCTCGGCATCCTCGCCCTGGGCTTTGTGCTCGGCGGCTTCCTGGCGGCCCTGCTCGAACGGTTCCTCCCCGAGAGCGCCGCCCGGTCGTTCTTCACCTTCGCGGTCACCCCCGAAGTCGGCCCTGTATCGGTGAATCTCCTTGTGGTATCCTTCACGCTTGGGCCATTGGGGATGCACGTCACCCTGCTGAGCCTGCTCGGCGTGGCAATCGCGTACTACGCGGCACGCTCGCTCTTCTGAATCGGAGTCGGACATGCCAAACCTTGGCTTCAGTGAAATAATGATCCTGCTGGTGGTCGCGCTGCTCGTGTTTGGAGCGAAGCGGCTACCGGAGATCGGCTCGTCGATGGGGAAGGGGATTCGCGAGTTCAAGCGGTCCATTTCCGATACGCAGGACGCCGTGCTGAACCAGCCCGACAATGAGCGCAACCCGCCCCGGATGCTCGATGCCGATCGCGAGACCCCGGCGTCTGGCGCACCGTCGAGTGGTGAGCCGAAGCGGCTCTCGCAGTAAGCCGCGCTGTTCGAAGTTCCCCAACGCCGACGGGCGCCCGTACAACTTCGGGCGCCCGTCTTCGCGTGCGTGCTGGCCTGCCGACAGTGGTTAGCGGCTCTTGCCACCGTTCTGTGCAGCAGCGGTGGCTTCCGCCTGCGCGTTGGTCCGCTGCAGTGCCGCGCGCTCGTCCTTGATCTTCGCGTCGGCGCGGAGTGCGGCGAGGTACTGCCGCACGCGCTCCTGGCGTGCTGCCCGGACCATTTCGGCGCGGAGCTGGTCCTTGTCGCGGTTGAAGGCCGCCGAGTCGGCGGGGACGTGCTCCAGCACTTCGATCACATAGAGCCCATCAGGCGACTCGATCACGGGTGAGGGTTTCCCCTTGGGCGTGCCGAACGCGGCGCCGATCACTTCCGGCACGGTCAGCGGCGGGTTCACCCTGCTGAAGAGCGCGAACTCGCGATTGGGGAGCCCGAGCGCCTTGGACGCGTCGGGCAGCAGGATGCCGGTCGTCAGGCGACGTTCCAGCTCCGCACCGATGGCCTTCGCCTTCGCTTCCTTTTTGGCATCCATCACGACGGCAGTCACGGCCCGCTCGACATTCGCGAGCGGCGGGGTTCCGGCCGACTGCAACGAGTCGAGGCGGAACACGTAGAACGCCGCGTCGCCATCGATCACGGGCGAGGTCTCGCCCACCTTGGCCTGAAATGCCCAGACCCCGGCATCCGGAATCACGTAGGTGCCGAGCAGGACGCGAGTGCCTTCCTGCACCGGACCGGACTGACCAATCGGAAGCTTCAGCGCACGGGCTGCAGTGTCGAGCGCCGCAGGATCGAGGTGTTCCGCCGCGAGCCGTTCCAGGGTGTCGGCCTGTCCGTCCACCAGGTCGCGGTGCGCGCCCGCGAGTTCGATCGGAATCAGGATGTGCCGCGCGGTGGCCTTGTCACCGGTCCGCTTGGTCACCTCGATCAGGTGGAAACCGAAATCGGTCAGGACGGGCTCGGACAGCGTGTTGAGCGGGAGTGAGAAGACGGCCTTGTCGAAGGGTGCCGTCATTGCACCCTTGGCAAATTCCCCGAGGTCTCCGCCCACTCGAGCGCTGCCCGTGTCGGAGGACTCACGCTTGGCCACCTCGGCGAACGGGGCGCCCGCCACGATCTCGGCGCGCAGATCCCGTGCGTGCTGCAGTGCCGCGGCCGTGTCGCTGGCGTCGATGCGGCGCGGAACGGCCACGAACGACAGGAACGCGGTACGTGGACGCTTGAATTCATCCTTGTGCGCCGCATAGTAGGCCTCGATTTCGGCCTGCGTGACGCTCACGGCGCTGTCTGGGACGGCATTGCGCGCGATGATCGCCGTAAGCGAGATCCGCACCTGTTCGTGCTGGTCGCGGTACCGCTCCCACATCGCGGCGTCGGAGAGGAAGACGTCGGCCGTGACATTGCGGAGCAGCTTCGACTGCAGGATCTCGCCGCGATAGCGTGCCTCAAGCATCGGCACGGCGCTCTGCCCAACCGGGGAAGAGAGCCAGTTCTGGTACTTGCGCAGGTCGAACTTGCCCTCGGTCTGGAAATCCGGGAGTGTGCGAACCTCTTGCGGCGGCACGTTTCGGATGGCGTCGGCGATTTCATCGGTGCCGACGGTCAGATGGTGCTTTTCGATCTGGTCCGTGACGACGGCGTTCTGGACGAACTGCTCCCAGACTTCGTTGCGGACCTGTTCGGTTTCTTCGAGTCCGAGCGAGTGTCCGGTCTCCTGCTGGCGCTGGGTGATGGCCTGCTGGACCGCCTGCTGATAGATGCGGGCATCGACGGTATTGCCGTTGATGGAGCCCACATTCGTCTTGGTCAGGACCCCACCGTTGCCGGTGATCCCGCTCAGGTCGACCACGAGCCAGGCGAGGAAGGTGATCGTGATCAGGTAGACCACCGGCTTCGCGGAATTACGGAAGGCTTGCATCATAGGCTGTTCGACCGGCTCCAGACTGGGTGAGACATAGCCCGGAAACCTAGGCCCGCAGCCACCGAACCTCAAGGCGCAGCCTCGCTTGGGAGCGGTTGACACCGGGGCGCGCCGGGGGGTAGTCTTGCGATCCACTCCCCTTCGTCCATCCGTCCCAGAGACCATGCCTGCTTCCCGTTCGCTCGACGCACTCTCCCGGCAATGGCGGGAGGATCCAGGCAGCGCCCCCGCCGCGGCACTCGCCGAGGCGCTCCGGAAGCGCGGCGAACTGACCACGGCAGCCGTCGTGGTGCTCAAGGGGCTCTCCCTGCGCCCGGACGATCTTCCGGCGCTGCTGGTGCTGTCGCGGATCCAGCTGGATCGCGGCGATCTCGCCGGTGCCCGTGGGAGTCTGGGGCAGGCGAGGGCCATCGACCCCGACCACCCAGTGGTGGTGGATGCGCTGGCGGCACTCGACGCTCCTCCGGTTGCGGAGCCCTTGCCGCCTGCCGCCGAGGTCCGTGCGCCGGAACCGGAACCGGAAGGGTTGCTCTACACCGACGACGTGGACGCTGAGTTCGATGACGGGATCCCGGAGGCACCACTGCTCTCCGAATCGCTGGCTCAGCTGTACCAGCAGCAGGGACATCTCGAGCGCGCGAGCGAGGTCTACCGCGCCCTGCTCGAACGCGATCCCGGGAACACCGACCTTCGCTCCCGACACGAACAGATCGCGTCCGCCGCCGCTGCGCAGCGCCCGCGTGCCTACGATGCCGAACTCAGCGGCGGAACTTCGTTGCGCGCGTGGCTTTCGGCGCTGGCCGCCGTTGCACCTCCACCGGTGCCGAGGGCGACGGATTACGACGCGTTTTATCAACCTCCGGCCGAATCGCAGCCAGCCGTGCCAGCGGACTTCCAGTCGTTCCAGGACTGGCTCAAGGGGCTGGAACGATGACCCGTGTCACGGTCGTGAACGGTCCGAACCTGAACCTGCTCGGCCAGCGAGAGCCCGGCCTCTACGGCTCGGCCACCCTCGCCGACATCGAGGCGCAGGTGCGTCGACGCGCGGGCGAACTGGCCGTGAGCATCGAATGGATGCAGTCGAATCACGAGGGCGAACTCGTCGAGGTCGTGCAGGGACTTGCCCGGCAGGCCGACGGCGCGATCGTGAACCTTGGGGGCTACACCCACACTTCCGTTGCGATCCGCGATGCCTTTCTCGCTGCCCCGATTCCGTTTGTCGAGGTGCACGTCACCAACCCGATGACGCGTGAGCCGATGCGCCACCATTCGATGACCGCCGACCTGGCGATCGGCCTGGTCGCCGGCTTCGGCGCGAAAGGCTACGTCATCGCGCTCGAAGCGCTGGTGGCGTCGCTGCGTGGGAACTGACTTCCGGCCCGCGCGCGCGGCGGCGCTGCGCTCGCACCTCGAGGGCGAGGGGGTCGACGCGATGCTGGTCACCCACCTCCCCAACATCCGCTGGCTCACCGGGTTCAGTGGCTCGGCCGCCCTCCTGCTCGTCACCGGCAAACGCCTCACCCTCGTCACAGATTTTCGCTATGCCACCCAGGCCCCGGCCGAGGTGGGGGGAGCGGCCGAGGTCGTCATCGACCGGCGAAGCGTCTGGGAGCGGCTTGGGCGGGTCCTGCTCGCCGACCCTCCTGAACTGCTCGGCACCGAGGCGGCGGTTGTAACGGTCCGGGAGGCGGGCAGGATAGCCGGGCTGGCACCCGGGCGGGTCCAGCCTCTCACCGACACCATCGAGCGACTTCGCCAGGTCAAGGACGAAGGTGAGGTGTCGGCGATTCGGGCAGCTGCCTCGCTGGCGCAGGAGGCCCTCGCCGAGGTGCTTCCGACCGTGCGGGTGGGAGAGAGGGAACTCGATGTCGCGGCACGCCTTGAATCGGCGCTCCGGCTTCGGGGAAGCGAGTGGCATCCGTTTCCCACGATCGTCGCATCGGGCCCGCGGTCGGCTTTACCCCACGCCGGCACCTCGGAGCGGGTCATCGGCCGGGGCGAGTTCCTGCTGATCGACTTCGGGGCTCAGCTTGAGGGGTATTGCGCCGACATTACCCGGACCGTGGTGGTCGGCGCCCGGGCCGATGACCAGCAGCGGACCGTCTATGATCTGGTCGAGGACGCCCAGCGGCGGGCCCGGGAAGGGATCCGGGGCGGAATGCCGGGGAGCGAAGCCGACGCCCTGGCCCGGGACGTCATCAGCGCCCGGGGCTATGGCGAGGCCTTCGGTCACTCGCTGGGGCACGGGTTGGGGCTGGAAGTCCATGAAGCGCCACGGCTTGCGCCCACCGTCGAGAGTCCGATTCCGACCGGTGCGGTGGTGACAGTGGAGCCGGGGATCTATCTTCCGGGATGGGGCGGCGTGAGGCTGGAGGATGATGTCTGGCTCTCAGCCGACGGTCCCGTCCTCCTTACCGACGGGCGCACAGGACTCATCGAACTCGACAGTTAAGCAGGAGTTGGCGTGGCGACAACGGCAGACATCCGGAACGGTCTGGTACTCGACCTCGACGGAAAATTGATGCAGATCACCTATTTCCAGCACGTAAAGCCTGGAAAGGGGAGCGCTTTCGTCCGCACCAAGATGCGGAACGTCCGGACCGGTGCCGTCCTCGAGCGGACCTTTCCCTCGGGCGAGCGGTTCGAGACTGTCGACCTCACCCATCGGCCGATGACCTACTCCTATCGGGACGGCGAGAATTTCCATTTCATGGACCTGCAGAGCTTCGATGACATTCCGCTCACGGCCCAGTTGATCGGCCCGGAGCAGATGAAGTATCTCAAGGAAGGGATGGAGTGCACCGGCCTGGTGCACGATGAGCAGGTTATCCTGCTTGAACTGCCGACCTTCGTGGAGCTGGAAATCGTGGAGACCGACCCCGGGATCCGCGGCGACACCGCCACGGGAGGCACCAAGTCCGCCAAGCTGGAGACCGGAGCCGTGGTCCAGGTACCGCTGTTCATCGAGCAGGGCACACGCATTCGCGTCGACCGTCGCGAAGACAAATACCTGACTCGCGTATGAACCCCGACGACATCCAGGAGCTCGCCCGCGCCATGGAACAGGTACCCGGCTACAAGGGAATCGATTTCAAGGACGTTCGCCGACTTGCGCAGCTCTTGCGCGAACAGCCCGAGATCGGCTCGATCGAAATGAAGGGACTCTTCGGCACCGGTGTGGTCATCACGCGCACCAGCGCCGCCGGCCCGATGATGATCGCCGCCGCCGCCGCACCGGCACCGGCGCAACTGATGGCGCCCGCGGCCAGCGCCCCCGCCGCCGAGCCGGCGGCCCCCGCCGCGTCGACGCTCAAGGAGATTCGCTCTCCGATGGTCGGCACCTTCTACGCCCAGCCCGAGCCGGGAGCCGAGCCCTATGTCCGCGTCGGCACGCGGGTGTCCCCCGGCCAGACGGTGTGCATCATCGAAGCGATGAAGATCATGAACGAGATCGAGGCGGAGCTCGGTGGCGTGGTGCGCGAGGTCTGCGTCGACGATTCCTCGCCGATCGAGTACGGACAGGTCCTCTACCGCGTCGATCCCAATGGCTGAGGATGCGCTGGGCGTACCCGGCGAAGACATCGTCGCCGGGGAGGCCACTGCCGCCGGGTTCCAGTTTCGCCAGGCGATCGTCCAGATGGTGCAGCGCTCGGCGTCCGACCTGCTCCTCAAGGCCGGGCGACCCCCCACGGTGCGAGTCAATGGCCAGCTGATCCTGCTCCCGATGCCGCCAATGCGTCCCGAAGAGCTGAAGGCGCTCGCCGAGTCGCTGATGACACCGCGCCAGCTCCGGGAGTTCGCCGAGACCAAGGAGGCCGATTTCGGCATCGGCGTGCCGGGCATCGGCCGGTTCCGGACCAACGTCTTCCAGCAGCGCGGTACGGTGGCGTTCGCATTCCGGGCCATTCCGTACGAAGTCCGCAACGTGCGCGACCTGCTGTTGCCGCCCGTGCTCGAAGAGATTGCACTGCGCCCGCGCGGGCTCGTGCTGGTCACCGGCATTACCGGCTCCGGCAAGTCGACCGCTCTCGCGGCGATGATCGATCACGTGAACCGGCTGCGCCGCGTGAACATCATCACGATCGAGGATCCGATCGAATTTCTCCACCGGGATCAGCTCGCCAATGTGTCACAGCGCGAGGTGGGGAACGACACGATGTCATTCAACGGGGCCCTGCGCCACGTGCTGCGCCAGGACCCCGACGTGATCCTGATCGGCGAAATCCGCGATATGGAGACGATGGACACGGCGCTCAAGGCAGCCGATACCGGTCACCTCGTCCTGACCACGATCCACACGACCGATGCCACGCAGACGATCTCGCGCGTGCTGTCGTTCTACCCGCCGCACCAGCACAACGAAATCCGGATGCTGCTCTCGACGGCGCTTGCCGCGGTGGTCTCGCTCCGGCTGGTGCCGCGAGCCGATGGTCGCGGGCGCGTGCCGGCCGCCGAAGTCCTCATCAACACAGCGGCGGTCGCCGACAACATCCGGGATACCCAGAAGGCCCTCAATATCCCCGACCTCATCGCCCAGGGCGGCGTGACGTACGGGATGCAGTCATTCGACCAGTCGCTGATGCGCTGGTTCCAGGACGGCGTGATCAGCTACGAAGACGCGGTCTTCAACGCGACGCATCCGAGCGAGTTTGCCCTGCACGTCAGCGGCGTGAGTGCCTCGTCGGATCGCACCTTCGACATCCCCGGCTCGAGTGGATCCTGATGTTTCGTAAAGTGATGATTGCGAACCGCGGCGAGATCGCGTTGCGCGTCATTCGCGCCTGTCACGAACTCGGCGTGAAGACGGTGGCGGTCTACAGCGAGGCCGACCGAGAATCGCTGCACGTGCGATTCGCCGACGATGACGTCTGCATCGGGCCGCCGCAAGGGCGGCTCTCGTACCTCAAGATCCCCAACCTGATCGCAGCGGCCGAAGTAACCGGAGCCGATGCGATTCATCCCGGCTACGGCTTCCTGGCCGAAAACGCCGAGTTCGCCGACACCTGCAAGGCGTCGAACATCGTCTTCATCGGACCGACGGGCGACCAGATCCGCTCGATGGGCGACAAGGCGTCTGCGCGGCGACTCGCGAAGGAAGCCGGGGTGCCGACGGTGCCAGGCTCCCCCGGGGTGATGCGGGATGCCGAGGAAGCACTTGGCGTGGCCGAGACCATCGGGTTCCCGGTGATCATCAAGGCGACGGCCGGTGGTGGCGGGAAGGGAATGCGGATTGCGACCGACGCGGAGCAGTTCCCGCAGCTGTTCTCCCTGGCCCAGAACGAAGCGCTGTCGGCCTTCGGCAACGGCGACGTCTACGTGGAGAAGTTCCTGGCACGCCCGCGTCACGTCGAGATCCAGGTGATGGGCGATCAGCACGGACGAGTGATCCACCTCGGTGAGCGTGATTGCTCCGTCCAGCGACGTCACCAGAAGCTGATCGAAGAGGCACCGTCACCGGCCCTGACGCCTGAGCTGCGCGCCGAGATGGGCAACGCAGCCGTGGCGCTCGCATCGGCCATCGGATACAGCGGCGCCGGCACGATCGAGTTCCTCCTCGACGAAGACGGATCGTTCTATTTCATGGAAATGAACACCCGGATCCAGGTTGAGCATCCGGTCACCGAGATGGTGACGGGACAGGACCTGGTGAAGGAGCAGATCCGGGTGGCCGCCGGCGAACCGCTCTCCTTTGGTGAGACGCCGATGTCGGGCCACGCCATCGAAGTCCGGATCAACGCCGAAGATCCCTACCGCAACTTCCAGCCGTGCCCCGGCCTCATCACGGCGTACCACCCGCCGGGTGGGCCTGGCATTCGCGTCGACACTCACGTCTACGCCGGCTATACCGTGCCGCCGTATTACGACTCGCTGCTGGCGAAGCTGATCGCGCACGGGCGCGACCGCGCCGAGGCCCTGGCGCGGCTCGCGCAGGCGCTCGACTCGTTCATTCTCGAGGGCGTCACGACGACCATCCCGTTTCTTGCCCGCGTCATTCGCCACCCGGACTTCGTGGCGGGCAACGTCGACACCAAGTTCCTGGAGCGCGAGTCTCACCTTCTCCGACCTGAACAGTTCGATGTGGCGCGTCTTGAGCGCGGCGAGGGATGACGCTTGAAGTAGTGTTCACGCCGCTCGGACTGGCCCCCGGGGATGTGGCCGGGCGCACCGTGCTCGTTGTCGATGTGCTTCGCGCGAGTACCACGATCTGCGCCGCAATGCACCACGGTGCGCGTGCGGTCGTGGTCGCCGCCGATATCGAAGACGCCACGCGCATTGCGCACACGCTCGATGCCTCCGTCCTGCTGGCCGGCGAACGCAATTGCGCTCGCATCCCCGGATTCCAGCTCGGCAATTCCCCAGGTGAGATGACGGAAGCCACGGTGTCGGGCAAGACGCTCGTGATGACCACGACCAACGGCACGGCCGCCCTGATGGCCGCCGCCGGCGCGCGCGAGGTGGTGGTCGCCTCGGCCGTCAACTTGTCGGCCGCTGCCGCAGTGGCTGCCGAGGCGCTGTCCGCGGGTCGCGGCCTGACCATCATCTGTGCGGGCCGCGACAACGGATTCGGAATGGATGACGCCTATATCGCAGGTCGCCTGGCGATCGGTGCACTGGGAGGCCGCCGCACTCGCAAGGGACTCAACGATGCGGCGCTGGTGGCGGTCGATCTGGTCCGGCGCTACGGTGACAACGCGGCTCGCGTCTTCGCGCTGTCGCACGCCGGGCGCGATCTCGTGGCGCTGGGCTTCGGCGAAGATGTTGCCGCCGCAGCACGGATTGATGCCCACCCCGTAGTACCTCGCTATTTCGAGCGGCGGATTTCCCTGACACCACCGGGCCGGGTGTGACGAGCGACGATCGTCGTCGGCTCGGCGCTGTGCTGGCCCTGGTCGCCGGCGCCTTCCTTACCCTTGCCCTGCTTCCGGTGAACGTCACCGGACCGCTCGGCGAGCGGCTTGGACCGTCGCTCTGGCGAGCCTTCGGCGTGGGGGCGGTCGGCGCGCCCCTGCTTGGCATCCTGCTTGGGCTGGCCGGTTTCGATCGGCTCCCACGCCTCGATATGAAGCGCGCCGCCATCCTCACGATCGGCACCTCGCTGCTGGTGCCCTATGTCCTCGGGATCTTCTTCCGGATTCAGGCGCCCGTCGATATGGTCGGCGACTGGACCTGGGCTGGTCGACTTACGGGATACCTCCCCGGGTTCGTCGCTCGCTCGGCCCTTGACTCGATCGGGGTTGCCGGTGGCCTGCTTGCGGGATTTGTGGCGTTGACTGCCGTGACCCTGGGCACGCTCGCCTGGCATCCCCTGCAGCGGCTCGAGCGCGGCGGCGAGCCGGAGGCCGTGCCTGCGATCCCGGTTCGACCGATGCCACCGATCCGTCGGCCGGTGGTCGACGAAGTCGTCGACCCCCCGGCTGATCCGATGTCGCACGAGGTGGTGC
>JAZJZU010000087.1:20745-28207 GCA_040389605.1 Gemmatimonadota bacterium | reverse complement strand
GAAAGGCGCCGACACGCTCACGCTGGAAGCAGCTCGAACTCGAAGATGGTCCGTCGCCCCAACGCGAGGGCGAAGATATCCCTCCGCCGATCGACCTCCTCGACCTGCCGCGCAACGCCAACGGGGACGCCGACGATGCCGAGTTGCATCGACTCGGTGACCTGCTGCTCGCCACTCTCAAGACATTCAAGGTCGAGGGAACGCTGGCCGGCATTACTTCGGGACCGACCGTCTCCCAGTTCGAGGTTGTGCCGGCGTCGGGCGTGAAAGCCGGTCGGATCGTGGCACTGGCCGACGACCTCGCAATCACGATGCGCGCCGCCTCGTTGCGCGTGGCGCCGATTCCGGGGCGCGGTGCCGTGGGTGTCGAGATTGCCAATCCGCACCCGCGGATGGTGACCCTGCGCGAACTGCTGCAGAGCGATGCCTGGAGTGGTTCAACCGCCATCCTGCCAGTGGTGCTCGGGCGCGATGTGCAGGGACAGCCGATCGTGGCCGACCTCGCGAAGATGCCGCACCTGCTGGTGGCAGGAGCCACCGGCTCCGGCAAGTCCGTGGCCATCAACACGATCATCACCGCGCTGATCTATCGGTATTCGCCCAGGGACCTGCGACTGCTGATGATCGATCCGAAGATGGTCGAACTGTCGATGTACAACGACCTGCCGCATATGCGGCACAAGGTCGTCACCGACAACAACGAAGCCGCCAAGGTGCTCAAGTGGGCGGTGTACGAGATGAACCGGCGCTACGAGTTGCTCCACGCCAACGGTGCCCGGCAGCTCTCGGATTTCAATCGCAAGGTGCGCGAGGGGAAGGAACTCCGGAATCCTCCGTCTGCCCGGCCCACCCTGAGCACAATTGCCCGGGAAGCGCCTGACACGCCGCCGGGAGAGCCGTGGAACGACAGCTACACCGAGGGCGAGTTGCCGATGATCGTCCTGCTCGTCGACGAGCTCGCCGACCTGATGATGACCGTGCAGGCCGAGGTGGAGACCCCCCTCGCGATGCTGGCGCAGAAGGCGCGTGCGATCGGCATCCATCTCATCCTGGCGACACAGCGTCCCAGCGTGAACGTGCTGACCGGACTCATCAAGGCGAACTTCCCCAGTCGGATTGCCTTCCGCGTCGCGAGCAAGGTCGATTCGCGCACCATTCTCGACCAGAATGGCGCCGAGGCATTGCTCGGGAACGGCGATATGCTCTTCCTCCCGCCAGGGCGGAATGAGCCGCTGCGGGTACAGGGTGCGTATATCTCCACCGATGAGACCGAACGCGTGATGGCCTGGTACGCAGCGCAGCGTGATGGGACGGCGGCCACTGCTGGTACCACGGAACCCGACATCCTCGAGGTCGTGGCGGCCGTCTCCGGCGAGGCAGACGGCAACGGCGGCGATGGGGCAGGGGACCGCGACGCACTGTTCCGCCAGGCCGCCGAGACCTGCATTCAGCATCAGGGCGGCTCGACCTCGCTCCTGCAGCGTAGACTGGGCATCGGCTACGGGCGCGCGGCGCGGGTCATCGATCAATTGCACGATGCCGGCATCCTCGGCCCGCCGAACGGCTCGAAGCCGCGGGACGTCCTGATCGGCCTGCATCAACTCGACGAGTACATCGGATGACGCAGGAAACCCTCGCGGGGAAGGTGTTGCCACCGATCCTCCGCGTGTTGATTGCCGCCGCGGCTCTCGTCGTGATCCTCGCCGGCGTCAAGGCCGTCACCCCGACCCTCACGCCGTTCCTGGTGGCCCTGCTGCTCGCGCAGGTGCTCTCGCCGCTGATGCGCTTCCAGACGCGACGGGGGGCACCGCGGTGGCTTGCCGTGGCGGTCACGATGACCGTGGTCTTTGTGGTTGGCGCCGTTGTCGTCGCAATGGTCAGTGCATCGGTGACGGAACTCTCCCATCGCCTGCCCGACTACGCCGAGCGGCTCTCCGGCCTTCGCGAGCAGCTCTTCGTTCAACTGCAGCAACTGGGCTTCGATACCAGCGGTTTCAACTCGGTGGATGCGCTGGATCCCGCAAAACTCATCGGTCCCGCGGCCGCCGTGGTCCGCACGATCCTCTCGGAACTGGGACACTCCTTCTTCGTCCTGCTGATCACCACGCTGCTGCTGATCGAGCTGTCGGTGCTGTTCCGGGCGCTCGAGCGAGCGGATCATTCGGAGCGCACCTTGCTGATCCGTTTCGGCGAGATGAGCGCCGACCTGCAGAAGTACATCGGGATCACGGCGCTCATCGGCCTCATCGGGGCCGTGATGTACACCGTGCTCCTGATGGTGGCGGGCGTACCGTTTGTCGCGACCTGGGTCGTGCTCTACTTCCTGCTCGGCTTCATTCCGGCGATCGGTGGGGTGATTGCCATCATCCCGGTGCTGTTGATCACCGTCCTGGAGCACGGCGTGCAGCGGGCGCTGGTGCTGCTGATCGTGTTCGTGGTGTTCAATTTCCTGCTCGGCGACGTGCTCAAGCCGAGGATCATGCAACAGGGCTTCGAGATCTCGATCGTGAGTGTTTTCTTCTCGCTGGTCTTCTGGAACTGGCTCCTCGGACCCATCGGGATGGTGCTCGCCATCCCGCTGACGATCACGCTGCGCAAGCTGGTGCAGGAGTTCGCGCCGGACCTGCGGCGTGCGATGACCGGCTAGTCCGCTCTCTCCCACAATCCGGGCTCGCACTCTCCCGATCCGCGTCGCGTGATCGGGAGTTTGTCGTGCTGCGCGTTCGTCGGCATCGTGCCCGGGTGACGAACACACGCAGGCCGCCAGAGGAGTGGACCGACCCTCGCCATCGTCTTGGCTGGGAGGCCGAAGTGCGGGCTGGCGAGTGGCTGGCCGCGGCAGGATGGCAGGTCGTGGCCCACCGCTGGCGCTTCGGACGCCACGATCTCGATCTGATCGTCCGCCGAGGCCCCCTGGTGGTGTTCGTCGAGGTCAAGGTGCGACTGGGCGGCCGCTGCGGGCAGGGAGAAGAGGCCATTGGCTTTGCCAAGCGCCGAACCATCGAGCGGGCGGCCTGGTCCTGGATTCTCCGCCACGGCCGCAGCGGCGACCAGTACCGGTTCGACGTCGTGGCCCTTTCCGGGCCCGGTCCAGGAGCCCTCACCCTCCGGCACCTGGAAGACGCCTGGCGACCGGGCTGGAGGTAATCGCGATTATGGCGCAAAACACTACACGCCGAGACACTTGCTTCGGGAATATTTCGGTGTTAGCTTGGATTCTGTAAGACTGTGGAGCGTTTTGCTCCACGAATGACCGGGGTCGAAACTCGGCTCCCTGATACCCACCCTTCCCGTTGCAGAGGACCCAATGGCCGTCGAAGAGAGCCGTCTCGACCAGGACAAGCGCAAGGCGCTCAACCTGGCCATCGCCCAGATCGAGAAGCAGATCGGCAAGGGAGCCATCATGCGGATGGGTTCCGACAAGCCCCGGGTCCGGGTGGCGGCCATTTCCACCGGGGCCATCAACCTCGATGCCGCGACCGGCATTGGCGGGGTGCCTCGGGGGCGGATCACCGAGATCTACGGCCCCGAGTCGTCCGGCAAGACCACGCTCTGTCTCCACCTGGTGGCCAATGTCCAGAAGGCGGGCGGCGTGGCGGCGTATGTCGACGCCGAGCACGCGCTCGACACCGAGTATGCCCGGAAGCTGGGTGTCGACGTCGAAAACCTGCTGGTCTCCCAGCCCGACACCGGTGAGCAGGCGCTCGAGATCGTCGAGATCCTGGTGCGCTCGGGAGCCGTCGATCTCGTCGTGGTCGACTCCGTGGCCGCGCTGGTGCCCAAGGCCGAGATCGAGGGGGAGATGGGCGACTCGCATATGGGCCTGCAGGCTCGACTGATGAGCCAGGCGCTGCGCAAGCTCGCAGGCGCCATCAACCGCACCAATTGCGCGGTGGTGTTCATCAACCAGCTGCGCGAGAAGATCGGCGTCATGTTCGGCAATCCCGAGACCACGACGGGCGGCAAGGCGCTCAAGTTCTACGCCTCGCTCCGCCTCGACATCCGTCGCATCGGTCCCGTCAAGGAGCGCGAGGCGGTCATCGGATCGCACGTTCGCGTGAAGGTGGTGAAGAACAAGGTGGCCCCGCCGTTCAAGCAGGCAGAGTTCGACGTGATGTTCGACGAGGGCATCTCGCACACGGGTCTCGTGGTCGACATCGCGAGCGAGGCCGGCATCATCCAGAAGTCGGGCGCCTGGTACTCCTACGGCGACCAGCGGATTGGCCAGGGGCGCGAGAACGCGAAGCTCTTCCTCAAGGACAATCAGGCGCTGCTCGCCGAAGTGGAATTGAAGGTCAAGGAGTCGCTCGGCATCCTGGCGGCGGCTGGCGCCGGTACGCCGGATGAGGACGACGCCGAATGATCATCGACGGATTGGTCCCCGATCCACGGCGTCCCGGGAGTACCCGGGTGCTGGTCGGGGGCCGGGCCGTCTGGACCGTGCCGGCCGACGTGGTGGCCGAGCTGGGACTCGAAGAAGGGGTGGCCCTCCGCGGCGAGTCGGTCGCACGGCTCGATGCCGCCGCCGAGGAAGAAGGAGCGGTCCGGTCGGCGCTGCGCTCGCTGGAACGACGGGCGCACGGCACGCGGGAGCTGGCCAGAAAGCTTGAGCGGAAGGGTCACTCACCCACCGCGGTCGACTCCGCGCTCCAACGACTCGGTCGACTGCAATTGCTCGATGATCTTGCATTTGCCCGGGGCTACGCCGCCGCAAAGAGCGCCCGGGGCCGCGGTCCCGACCGGCTGCGCCACGACCTCGCAGGGATGGGAGTGGCCGTCGAGATCGTCCAGC
Organism: Gemmatimonadota bacterium; assembly: GCA_040389605.1. GTDB lineage: Bacteria > Gemmatimonadota > Gemmatimonadetes > Gemmatimonadales > GWC2-71-9 > Palsa-1233. Next base: position 23,415 of record JAZJZU010000087.1, on the reverse strand, counting down.
AGGTCCTCGGCGAGCTCCGCGCCGGCACCGACGACCCCCTGGCCCAGCCCCGCGCCCTCGCTGCCAAGCGCGCGGCCCAGCTGAAGGGGCTCTCGGCGGAAGCCCGCCGTCGTCGACTGGCAGCCTTCCTCGCGCGCCGGGGCTTTCACGGTTCCGAGGTGCGCGGAGTGATGGAAGCAGTCCTGCGCGAGGTGTAGACGTTCCTCCCGGCTCTGGCCGCTCTCCCGTTAGATTTTCCGGATGAACGCCTCTGCCATCCGACGCCGATTCCTCGACTACTTCGCCTCCCGCGGTCATACCGAGGTCCCCTCGTCGTCCCTGGAGCCCAAGGACGATCCGACCCTGCTGTTCACCAACGCGGGAATGGTCCAGTTCAAGCGGACTTTCCTGGGCCAGGACCCCCGCCCGTACGTCCGCGCGACGACCTGCCAGAAGTGTGTCCGCGCCGGTGGCAAGCACAACGATCTCGAGCAGGTGGGCCAGACGCGCCGGCATCACACCTTCTTCGAGATGCTCGGCAATTTCTCCTTCGGCGACTATTTCAAGCGCGATGCGATCGCATTCGCGTGGGAATTTGTCACCTCGCCGGAGTACCTCGGATTGCCGCCAGCACGACTGCGTGTCACCGTGCATCACACGGACGACGAAGCGCGCGCGCTCTGGCGTGAGATCACCGGCCTCCCCGACAGCAGCATCTATGGACTCGGCGACAAGGACAATTTCTGGCAAATGGGCGACACCGGCCCCTGCGGTCCCTGTTCCGAGATCTTCGTGGATGTCGACTGGAAACCGGGCGACCCGGATGTCGCGTATCCGCAGGATGTATTCGAAGAGCTGGGTGAGGCGGGACGCTTCCTCGAGATCTGGAACCTGGTCTTCATGCAGTTCGATCGGAGCGCCGACGGCGCGCTGACGCCACTGCCGAAGCCGAGTGTCGATACCGGGGCGGGGCTGGAGCGGATCACGGCCGTGATGCAGGGGAAGGACGACAACTTCCATACCGACCTGTTCCAGCCGCTGATCGATGCGGTCGCGAAGCTTGTGGGGGCGCCCTATCCGGGCGGCCCCGAAGGGACCGGACTCTCCTATCGTGTGCTCGCCGACCACGCGCGCTCGGTAACGTTCCTCCTGCTCGACGGCGTCTATCCAGCAAACGATGGCCGGGGTTTCGTGCTGCGGCGGATCCTCCGGCGCGCCGTGCGCCACGCCTGGCTGCTGGGGCGTCGCGAGCCGACCCTGGTGCACCTGGTGCCGCTGGTCGTGTCGCTGATGGCCGACGTGTATCCCGACCTGTTGAGCGAGCAGTCGCGGATCGCGGAACTGGTCCTCAAGGAGGAGAAGAGCTTCTTCGAGACCATCGATGCCGGGCTCTCGCGCCTCGATGTCCTGTTCGCGAGCGGCGTGAAGCAGATTCCCGGCGATGAGGCGTTCCGGCTGTTCGACACCTTTGGATTTCCGATCGACCTGACGGAACTGATCGCCTCGGAGCGGGGCGTGGCCGTGGATCTCGTCGGCTTCGAGACCGCGATGCAGGAGCAGCGCGACCGGAGCAGGGCCGTGCGGTTGCAGGGGAAGGGGATGACGGCAGGCACCGGACAGATCCAGGTGAGCGTGACGGGTGGGCGGTCGCATTTCGCGGGCTACGATGCGCTCGAGACGGAAACGGAGCCGCTCAGTGGCGCCGGGGATGCCCTCGCTGGCGTGCTGGTGCTGCGCGACAGCCCGTTCTACGCCACGTCCGGTGGCCAGATTGCCGATACCGGTGTCGTCGAGGGCAAAGGCTGGCGCTTCACGGTGAGCGACGTGCAGAAGGATGCCGACGTGGGGCAGCGCCTCCTCGGCACGCTTGACGGCGTGTTCACGCCGGGGCCGGTGACGGCGAAGGTCGACGCCACCCGCCGCCACGACATCGAACGGAACCATTCCGCGACCCACCTCGCGCACCTCGAATTGCGTCGTGTCCTCGGCCAGCACGTGCGACAGCAGGGCTCGCTGGTCGAGCCGGGCCGGCTGCGCTTCGACTTCTCCCATCACGCGCCGATCGAGCCGTCGCAGCTGGCCGACATCGAGGCGGCCGTCAACGAACGCATTCTCGCGAACGCTCCGACGAATATCCGAGAGATGACGCTCCCGGAGGCGTTGGCGCTTGGCGCGATGGCGTTCTTCGCCGACAAGTACGGCGATGTGGTGCGTGTCGTGCAGATCGGCGACTCGATCGAGCTGTGCGGTGGCACGCACGTCGGAAGCGCGGGCGAGATCGGGCTCTTCCGCTTCGCGTCACAGGGTGGTGTTGCGGCAGGCGTTCGTCGCATCGAAGCCGTCACCGGGCGGCAGTCGTACACGCAGGTGATTGATCTCGAACAGCGGCTCGCCCGGCTGGCCGGGCAGCTTCGCGCCCAGCCGGATCAACTCGAACGGAAGCTCGAGAGTCTGCTCGCGGAGCGAGAGAAGCTCGAAAGCAAACTCGCGGAGGCACTGAAGGGCGGGGGTGGCAGTACCGCGCGCCTCATTCCTGCTGGTGGCGTGACACTTCACGTGAACAGCACGCTCGCGGACGATCGCGGGCAGCTCGGGGAGCTCGCCGATGCGTTTCGTGCCGAGGCCAAGGCCGCTGCGGTCCTGGCGCTGGTGAATCCATCGGCTCCCACGGCGATTTCCTTTGCCGTGACC
>JAZJZU010000087.1:18187-20735 GCA_040389605.1 Gemmatimonadota bacterium | reverse complement strand
CTGATCGCGAGTGGCAAGGACGCCAACGCGCTGATGAAGCTCGTGACCGCGCGGTTTGGCGGGCGCGGTGGCGGGCGCCCGACGTTTGCCTCCGGTTCGCTGACGGTCGAAAGCGTCGAGCAGACCGTAACCGACGAATTGCCGGGAATCTTGCAGGAGTGGCTGACGGGATGACCACCGGGCTCGCCGACTCGTGGGTGGCCCTGCACACCGTGGGGGCGCCGCCGCAGCTCCTCGCACGCGCGCTCGCGCACCTCGAGCCCATCGGTGCGGGCACACGGGCCGCTCGCCTCGCCGCGGCAGGCGATGCGGCGCTCGCTGCGGCGATGGCCGCAGGGAGCGATCGCAGGGCCGCCCTCGACCTGCTCGCGGCAGACGCCCTGATCACCCTGGCGGTGCTCGCGTGTGCCGAGGCGTCGCCATCGTCGCTCGAAGCGGACGCAGCGGCCCTGCGCATCGCTGCGGCGTATTCGACGTGATCGACCTTCACAACCACCTCCTTCCGGGAGTGGACGACGGGTCGCGAACGGTGGCACAATCCCACCGGGTTCTCCGGTCGTTCGTCTCGAAGGGCGTGACCGATGTGGCCTGCACTCCGCACCTGCTCGCATCGCGAATCGGCGAGGGCTTCCCGCCGGCGTACGACGCCGCGTGGGCAGCCCTGAACACCGACCTCCCCGAGGGCATCACGCTGCATCGTGGCGCCGAAGTGATGCTCGATCGCCCCGTGCCGGCCTCGGCCGCCGAGCGAAAGGTCACCATCAACGGAACCCGCTACCTGCTGGTGGAGTTTGCGCGAATGGTACCGGCCGAGATCGTGGCCCGGGCGCTCCACGACGTGGTGGGGCTCGGGCTGGTCCCGATCCTCGCGCATCCCGAGCGTTACAGTTCCTGTTCCGTCGAGGCCGCGCGCTCGTGGCGGGAACTGGGCGCCGTGTTGCAGGTGGATGCCACCACGCTCACGCTGCCGCGCTCCCGCGGCGAACGCGCCCGCGATCTCGTGCGCGAAGGCCTCGCCGACATCCTCGCGGCCGACAATCACGGCGACGAGCGCTGTGTCGCGACGGCACTCGACTGGCTGAGCGAAGTCGACGGAGCAGACCAGGCGTTGCTGCTCCTCGAGAGCAACCCCCGCGCCATTCTCGACGACCAGGCCATCTACGAGGTCGAACCACTCACCATTCGCACCTCGCTCTGGAGCAAGGTGCGCAGGATGTTCGACGACCAATGAACGACACGCTCCGAATTGCCGCCGGCCTCGAGTCGCTGGGCACACTGGCGCTGCGTACGGCGGCCCGCGCCGATGAGGTGGCACCCATCGTCGACGCAATGCGGCGCTGCCTCGCGAGTGGCGGTACGCTTTTCTTCGCAGGGAATGGCGGATCAGCCGCAGACGCGCAGCACATCGCGGCCGAGTATGTCGTACGCTACCACCCCGCGCAGCGACGTGCCCTGCGCGCCATCGCGCTCACAACCGACAGCTCGATCCTGACTGCGGCCGGCAATGATTTCGGGTTCGACCAGGTCTTCGCGCGACAGCTTGCCGCGCTGGCGCGTGCCGGCGACCTCGTCTGCCTGCACAGCACGTCGGGCAACAGCGGCAATTGCGTTGTGGCCGCCGAGGCGGCCCGAGCGCTGGGCGTGACGACCGTGGCCTTTCTGGGCCAGGATGGCGGCGCACTCCGGGGAGCGGTCGATTTCGCGTTCGTCATCGACGATGCCCGCGTGAATCACATCCAGGAAATTCATCTCGCCCTGCAGCACCAGATCGCGGCAATCCTCACGGCCGAGTTCGGCGAGTGATTTCGCTGGCGGGCAGGCGGATCCTGATCACCGGTGGTTCGCGCGGGGTGGGAAAGGCCACGGCGCTCTTCTGCGCGCGCGCTGGCGCCGATGTCGGCATCACCTATCACACCCGCCGTGCCGACGCGGAATCGGTCGCACGACAGATCCGGCAGATGGGGCGCCGCGCCTACGTCGGCGGCGGTGATCTGGGCGATCCGTTGCGCGTCAGCCAGCTCTTTGCGGAGGTGCAGGCTGCCTTCGGCGGACTCGACGGCTTCGTAGCCAACCACGGCGTGTGGCCATCCACCGATACGCCGCTCTCGACGATGGCGCCCGAGCGCTGGCGCGTCACGCTGCGCACCAACCTTGAGGCCGTGTTCCTCACGACGCGCGCGGCCCTCGGGCTGCTCGGTCCCGGCGGTCGTATCGTGATGGTGGGAAGCACGGCCGGGCAGCGGGGCGAAGCCGGACACGCCGATTATGCCGCGAGCAAGGGTGCGATGATCTCCCTGGTCAAGTCGCTGGCCATCGAATGTGCCCCCGCGGTCACGGTGAATTGTGTTGCCCCCGGCTGGATCGACACGGAGATGAGCGCCGACGCCTATGCCGGAACTGGGCGTGAGGCCATCGCCTCGGCGATCCCGCTGCGGCGGATCGCCACAGCCGACGACGTCGCCGGGCCGATTGTCTTCCTGCTTTCGGACCTGGCCCGCCACATCACCGGTGAGGTCCTCAACGTGAACGGTGGCAGTGTGCTATGCGG
>JAZJZU010000087.1:10063-18177 GCA_040389605.1 Gemmatimonadota bacterium | reverse complement strand
GCAGGCGGCGGTGTGCTGACTCGATTCCCCGAATCGATTCCGGTCCCGGGCCGCGTCGTGGAAATTCTCCGCCAACTCGAGACCGCAGGGTACGAGACCTGGTGCGTTGGCGGGGCCATCCGCGACGCGCTGCTCGGTGAGCAGCATCACCCGCCGCAGGACGTCGACCTCGCGACGGCCGCTCCTCCCGCTGCGGTGCGACAGCTCTTTCGCCGGACTGTGCCGGTGGGCGTCGAGCACGGGACGGTGGGCGTCCTGGATGACGAGGGGGTGCTGCACGAGGTGACGACCTTCCGGCGCGATGTGCAGACGGATGGTCGCCACGCGGTGGTCGAGTTCGGCGCCGACCTCGATCAAGATCTTGCGCGGCGCGACTTCACCGTGAACGCAATGGCCTACCATCCGCTGCATCACACCTGGCGCGACCCGTTTGACGGGCTTGCCGACCTGGGTGCGCAACGGATCCGCGCGGTCGGCAATCCGGCGCAGCGCTTCCACGAGGATCGACTGCGGATTCTTCGGGCACTGCGCTTTGCGGCGCGCTTCAATTTCACGATCGACCCGGCCACCTGGGAGGCCGCCACACTGCAGGCCGGCGACACCGGACACCTCTCGGCCGAACGCGTGCGCGACGAATGGGTGAAGGGGATCGCCACGGCGCGGTCGGTGGCACGTCTTGCCACGCTCTGGCGTCGCAGTGGCGTGGCCACGGTATGGATGCCGGAGCTGCTGTTCGAGGCACCGAGCGACGACTTCGTGGACTCGCGCGATCCGGTGCTCGTCACCGCGCTGGTTGCCGCGCCGTCTGCTCCGATCTGGCGGCGGCTCAAGGGCTCGAGTGGCGAACATCGTCGCGCCGAGTCGCTCGACCGCGGCCCAGCGGAGCCCGCGAGCGCGGAGCCGCGGGCGGTGCGGCACTGGCTGGCAGAGGTCGGAGTGGCAGCCGACGACCTGATCCAGCTGGCGAGGTGGCGGGGAGATAACTCCGCGGCCTGGCGTGCCGAGGTGGCCGCCACTCGCGAGCGCCGCGAGGCTACGAGCCGGCACGAACTGGCGATCAAGGGTGAAGACCTGCTGCAGGCAGGCATCCGGAACGGTCCTGAGGTCGGGCGCGTCTTCGGCATCCTGCTGAAGGCCGTGATCGACGACCCGACGCTGAACACGCGCGAGCAACTCCTGGCAATGGCGCGGACCATCGCGTGAGCGACTCGCTCTTCTCGCCACTGGAGCCGCTGGCCGCGCGGATGCGCCCGCGGACCCTCGACGAGTTCGTGGGACAGGAGCAGCTGCTCGCCCCGGGGAAGCCACTCGGCGATGCCGTGCGCCGCGGCGATGTCGGCAGCAGCATTCTCTGGGGTCCTCCGGGTACTGGGAAGACGACGCTGGCCCGCCTCGTGGCGCGGTACACCGACCGGCAATTCGTACCACTCAGCGCGGTGAGCGAGGGCATTCCCCGGTTGCGCGAACTGATCAAGGAGGCAGAGGATCGTCGACGCCTTGGCCGCGGCACGATTCTCTTTTGTGATGAGATCCACCGGTTCAATCGCGGCCAGCAGGATGCCTTGCTGCCAGCGGTGGAGCAGGGGATCGTGACCCTCATCGGCGCGACGACTGAAAACCCCTCGTTCGAGTTGAACGGCGCATTGCTCTCTCGCTGCCGTGTCTGGGTGCTCGAGCCGCTCTCGCCTGCGGACCTGCGTCGTGTGATCGATCGCGCGCTGACGGATGTGGACTACGGTCTTGGTGGCCTCGCGCTCGAGATGCCAGTCGACGCACGCGATGCGCTCGCCGAGGTGGCCGATGGCGATGCCCGCCGAACCCTCACGGTGCTCGAGGCGGCGGCACAGCAGGTGGGCGAGGGAGGTGTGATCACTCGCGAGCTCGCACTCGAGGCGCTCGCCCGGCGCGTTGCAGTGTTCGACAAGAATCGCGAGCAGCACTACGACCTGATCTCGGCCCTGCACAAGGCCGTGCGCGGGAGTGACCCGCAGGCGGCGCTCTACTGGTTGGCGCGAATGATGAGCGGTGGGGAAGACGGACTCTACGTCGCTCGCCGCCTGATTCGTATGGCATCTGAGGACATCGGGCTCGCGGCTCCAGAGGCTCTGCAGGTCACGATCGCGGCACGCGACGCGTGGCAGATGCTCGGCAGCCCAGAGGGCGACCTCGCCCTCGCCGAGGCCGCGGTCTACCTCGCGACGGCGCCAAAATCCAATCGGGTGTACCTCGCGTGGGGCGCGGCGCAGGCCGCGGCAGCGGAGACGCCTGCTGCAGCCGTCCCACTGCACATCCGGAATGCCCCGACCCGGCTGATGAAGGAGCTGGGGTACGGCAAGGATTACCGCTATGCCTTCGATTCACCTGCGGCATACGTTCCACAGCAATACCTCCCCGACGAACTCGCCGCGGCGGAGTTCTACCGTCCGGGGGAGTTCGGGTACGAGAAGCGCATTGCGGAACGCCTGAAGTGGTGGCGGGCCCGGGCACTATCTTCCGACACAGAAGCGCCACCCCCTTCGTCTGGAGCTGACTCATCCGTTCCCTGATTGACGTGATCCCGCCGCGCGAGCGGGTCGTGCTGGTCGCCGCGCCCCGGAAAGGCAGTCCCGATGCCCAGAAGATGGACGAGCACCTCGAGGAGCTCGCGCGCCTGGTCGACACGGCCGGGGCGGAGGTCGCCGGCACGCTCACGCAGCAACTGGCCACAGCCAGTGCATCGACGCTGATTGGCGAGGGCAAGGTCGAGGAGTTGCGCCTGCTGGTGCGGACGGTCAATGCCACGCTGATCATCTTCGACGAGGAACTGACCCCGGCACAGGGTCAGTCGCTCGAGGAGATTCTCGGCACTCGCGTGATGGATCGCGCCGAGCTCATTCTCGACATTTTCGCAACCCGTGCGCGGACCCACGAGGCGAAGCTGCAGGTCGAGCTCGCGCAGCTCCAGTATATGCTGCCGCGCCTGACGCGGATGTGGACGCACCTGTCACGGACACGCGGCGGTATCGGCTTGCGCGGTCCTGGCGAAACGCAGCTCGAAACCGACCGCCGGATGATCCGGCAGAAGATCTCGCTGCTGCGCGAGAAGCTGCAGGATGTCGCACGACATCGCGAAACCATCCGGGCCGGCCGGAGTCCGATGCTCACCGCGGCCCTCGTGGGGTATACCAACGCCGGCAAGTCGAGCATCCTCCGCGCGCTCTCCGGGGAACACGACATCTTCGTCGAGGATCGGCTCTTCGCGACCCTGGACACGCTCACGCGCGAAGTGGACCTGGGTGACAATCTGCGCGTTCGCGTGAGCGACACGGTCGGGTTCATCCGGAAGCTGCCGCACCATCTGGTGGCGTCGTTCCGCGCAACGCTGGAAGAGGTCGGGACGGCCGATATCCTGCTGCACGTCAGTGATGCCTCGCATCCCGACTGGGAGGATCACCTGGAGACCGTGCACGACGTGCTGGAGGAGCTGGGTCTCGCGGAACGCCCGTCGATGGTGGTCTTCAACAAGCTCGATGCCCTCGAAGACCCGGCCGATTTCGCGGCCCGGGCTCGCCAGCGCTATCCGGACGCAATCTTCACGACCACGATGCGGACGGACGGGCTCTTTCCCCTCAAGGCCGAGCTGCGGGGCCGGGCCGAGGCGATTCGCCCGGTGGTACGGGTCCTGCTGAATACCGGCGATGGAAAGCGCCTCGGCCAGCTCCACCGGGTCGGCGACGTACTGGGCCAGACGCTCGAAGGGGAGCAGCTGGCCGTCACCGTCCGACTCGAACCCTGGCGTACCGAGCAGCTCCGGCGCGAAGGCATCGAAGTCCTGCCCACTTGATGACGTCACACTGTCCTGAGAGGATGTGAGGAATGAAGCACCTGGTCACCGGCGCCGCCGGGTTCATCGGTTATCACACCAGCGAAAAACTGCTGGCCCGTGGCGACGAGGTCGTGGGGCTCGACAACCTCAATCCCTATTACGATCCCACCCTCAAGCAGGCGCGTCTCGACCGGCTGAAGCGGAACCCCAATTTCCGGTTCGTGCAGATCAACCTGGAAGACCAGGCCGCGATGGACGCGCTCTTTCGCGCCGAGCGCTTCCCCCGGGTGATTCACCTCGCGGCACAGGCGGGCGTCCGCTATTCCGTGACGCACCCTCACGCTTACATCCAGAGCAACGTGATGGGGTTTCTGCACGTGCTCGAAGGGTGCCGGCACTTTGGTGCCGAACACCTGACCTTTGCCTCGACGTCGTCAGTCTACGGGCTGAACACCGCGATGCCGTTCTCGGTGCACCAGAATGTGGACCATCCGGTCTCGCTCTACGCAGCCACGAAGAAGGCCAACGAACTGATGGCGCATTCCTATGCGCATCTCTACGGGTTGCACGCCACGGGGCTGCGGTTCTTCACCGTGTACGGGCCGTGGGGACGCCCCGATATGGCGCTCTTCCTCTTTACCAAGGCCATTCTCGAAGGCCGGCCGATCGACGTGTTCAACCACGGACAGATGCAGCGCGACTTCACCTACATCGACGACATTGTCGAGGGCGTCGTGCGCGCCTCGGACCGGATTGCGCGACCGAATCCCGACTGGGACAGCGTGCATCCGGATCCTGCGTCGAGTCCCGCACCGTATCAGCTGTACAACATCGGCAACAGCGCGCCGAACGAACTGATGGAGCTCATCGCCGCCGTCGAGGTCAACCTCGGCAAGACCGCGGAAAAGAATTTCCTCCCGATGCAACCGGGAGATGTTCCCGCCACATTCGCCGATGTCTCGGATCTGTCGCGCGACTGCGGCTTTCACCCGGGTACACCACTGACCACGGGCGTTGCGCGCTTCGTGGAGTGGTATCGCGAATACTACGGCGTGTAAGGAGGGCTGCCCCCGCGCTGCCCGGGTCGCGTCAACGTCACTCGGGGTGTGGTTGCGGGGGCCGCGTCGCTGCGGTTGTCGATTCGACCTGCGCGAGTCCGCTGGATCTCACCGGGGCGTCCTCGGCCGTCCTCCACGGCAAGGCAGGCCACCAGCGCGTCGATGGCGGCTCCAGGGCCGGCTCGACCGATTCTCCCGGCCGCGGAGTCGTCACGCGGATGCCGGCATTGGCAGCGGCCACGAGCGTGCGTTCGATCGGTTCGGTCCAGCCGTGCAGTGCCAGGTCAAACATTCCCCAGTGCAAGGGCAACATCACCCGGCCGCGCACTTGCTGATGGGCGAGGACCGCCTGCTCGGGCCCGAGATGTACATCCGCCCAGATCGCATCGTACGCACCGACTTCGATCATCGTGAGATCGAATGGCCCGAGGCGCTCCCCAATCTCGGAGAAGTCCTCGTGCATCGCGCTGTCGCCTGAGAGGTAGACACGGTGCCGCGGGCCGTTGAATGCGAAGCCTGCCCAGAGTGTCTGGCCGTGGTCGAGCAGCCCGCGTCCTGAGAAGTGCCGACCGGGCGTCGCCGTCACGGTCAGGTCTCCGAGCGAGAAACCGTGCCACCAGTCGACCTCTGATATCTGCGCGTCGGGAACGCCCCAGCGCCTCAGATGTGAGCCGACGCCGAGCGGTGCCAACATCCGGAGACCGCGTGCAGCGAGAATCCGGACCGCCGCGACGTCAAGGTGGTCGTAGTGATCGTGCGAAATGACAACCAGGTCCAGATCGGGGAGCTGGTCGAGCGCCAGCAGCGGAGGGAAGAAACGTCGTGGTCCGATGCCCGGGAACCCTGACGCGCGCTCTGTCCATACCGGGTCGATCAGGATGCGCTTGCCGTCGATCTCGAGCAGCACGGTCGAGTGCCCGAGCCAGGTGGCGCGCAGGCCACCTTGTGGTGGAGATGCGAAGCGTTCAGGCCGCACGGGAACTACCGGGAGGGGGCTGTCTGGTACTCGGTGTGGCGGACCTGCGAAGAAGTAGCGCCAGGCTGCCGTAAGCAGCGAGCCGTCGACCCGACGGAGCGCGGGGCGGAACCTCCCTTCGCGCCACTGGGGTGATGACGCAAAACGGGACCGCGCGACTTGAGTTGCGCGATAGCCGATCGATTCACGCAGGATGGTCCAGAGGTTCATTCGCCGATCCGTGCGGTCGGATCAGTCCCGCCCGGAAGGCGGAACCGATCCGGCCGACAGAATTACCCGATCAGCTTTGCGTCGAGCGTCATCGGCACCGAGGCCAGGGCGCGCGAGATGATGCAGGTCTTCTTCGTCTCTTCGGCGGCGGAGGCGAACGTCTCAGCGTCGAGGCCAGGGACAACGCCACGGGTGGTCAGGTCGATCCGGGTGATGCTGGACGATCCGTCGCCCATCTCGAGATGGACGCTCGCGGTGGTGTCGACGCTGGTCGGCGGGTGTCCCGCCTTCGCGAGGGCCGAGGCGAGGGCCATCGAGAAACAGGCGGCGTGCGCTGCGCCGAGCAATTCTTCCGGATTGGTGTCGCTGGCGCTGCCGAAACGTGAGTCGAACGAGTAGCTGCCTTCAAAGGCGCCACTGCCGAGCGTGATGTGGCCCTTGCCACCCTTGAGGTCGCCGCTCCACTTGGCATCTGCTCTGCGATCCATCGATTGCACTCCCGAGATAGGTAGATTCCTGAAACAAGTTGTCGCTCGTGATCGTTCCCAACAGAGCGCCCTGCGCCGATGGCGCCAGCGCTCGACTGAATGCCGATTCCCTCATCCTCAAGCCAGGTGCCCCGATGCGCGCCACTTCCCGTCTGTACGGTCCCAGCGCGGCCTTCACCCTGTTGTGCACGCTGGTCGTGTTGCCGGTTGCGGGGCAGGGGACGAATGGACCAGCCTCGCCGCGCACCGGACCGGTGTTCGTGAACGGGCAGGCCCAGATCGTTCCCGCCTTTCAGGATACCAGCACCTGGGTCCGACAGGAACTGTGGGTCGAGACCGAGTTCGACAGCGACGGCGACGGGAAGCGTGACCGAATGCACGTCGATGTGACGCGTCCGGGACAGACGGCGACGGAAGGTCTCAAGGTCGCCGTGATCTTTGCATCGTCTCCCTATTTCTCGGGAACGTCGGGTCCGCGTGGGAATCTCTGGGATGTCAAGCAGGAAGTCGGCGACAATCCTCCACCGCGCGTGTCGCAGATTCCACCACCATTTCAGGCAGTGCATCCCCGGATTTCACGGTCGGAGATCAATACCTGGGTCCCGCGGGGATTTGCGGTGGTCCATTCGGAAGCGCCTGGTACCGGGCTCTCGCAAGGCTGCCCGACGGTGGGCGGCGATCCGGAACAGCTGGCCCCGAAGGCGGTGATCGACTGGCTCAATGGTCGCGCGAAGGGCTACACCACACTCACTGGCAACGAAGAAGTGAGTGCCACGAGCTGGTCCACGGGAAAAGTCGGGATGACCGGCACTTCCTATGAAGGCACGCTGCCGCTTGCCGCCGCGGTCACCGGCGTAAAGGGGCTGGAAGCGGTGATCCCGATTGCGCCGAACACTTCGTACTACCACTACTACCGGTCCAACGGACTCGTGCGCCACCCGGGCGGCTGGCTGGGTGAAGACATCGACTACCTGTACGACTTCATTCACAGCGGCGACCCTGCAACGCGCGACGCCTGCAACCGGACCATTCGCGACGGCCTCTTTGCGGCGGGCCGCGACCGGCCGCACGGCGACTACAATGATTTCTGGGCCGATCGCGATCTGCTCACGAAGGTCAGGAACGTGAAGGCGGCCGTGTTGCTTGCCCACGGATTGAATGACTGGAACGTGGTGCCGGAACACAGCATCAGGATCTTCGAGGCCCTCCGGAAGCAGCACACGCCCGCGGCACTCTACCTCCATCAGGGAGGCCACGGCGGCCCGCCGCCGCTGGAACTGATGAATCGCTGGTGGAGCCATTACCTCTACGGCATCGACAATGGCGTCGAGAAGGATCCATTGCTGTACGTGGTTCGCGAGAATATGCCGCGGGGCACGGCGGCAACCGCATACCCCGACTTTCCCAATCCCGAGGCGAAGCCGGTCCGCCTTTCGCCTGCAGGCAACGGCCGCTCCATCGGGGCCCTCGCACTCGATGCGCTGCGGCCGGGCAGCACGCAATCGCTGATCGATGACGTGCAGTTCTCCGGCTCCGTGCTCGCGGCGGCCGACAGTTCACCTAATCGCCTGCTGTTT
>JAZJZU010000087.1:1759-10053 GCA_040389605.1 Gemmatimonadota bacterium | reverse complement strand
GCTCGCCGAGGCGTTGCATCTCTCCGGGACGGCGCGACTCACCATCCGGCTCGCGTCGAGCAAGCCGGCGGCGAATCTCTCGGTGTGGCTCGTGCAGCTGCCGTTCGACGCCAGGCCGATTGGATCAGAGGGACGCGTCGGTGTGGTCACCCGCGGCTGGGCCGATCCGCAGAACTATCGCGCGCTGACCCACGGCGGCAACTACGACTCGAAGGAACACGGCGTGCCGCTGCTGCCGGGCAAGTTCGTCGACCTGACCTTCGATCTGGAGCCCGACGATCAGGTCATTCCGGCCGGCAAGCAACTTGGGCTGATGATTTTCTCGAGTGATCGGGACTTCACTCTCTGGCCGCGCGCCGGGACCGAGCTGACGGTGGACCTGGGGCGCACCGCGATCGAATTGCCGGTCGTGGGTGGGAGCACCGCGCTGCGCCGCGCGATCGGCAAGTAATTCCCGGTGTGTACCTGGGCACGTCACCGGACGGTGGCGTGCCTCGTGCTCATCGCGTCAGGGCGTAATACACGACGTAGAACCAGCCGAAGAACCCCTGGATGATCGCCCAGACGATCGAGTGGTTCACGCTCCACGAAATCGTGATCGCCAGGGCACTCCCGAAACCCATTCCTGCCTTCGCAACACCGCGACTTCCTTCCATCTGTCCCTCCGAGCCTAGCTGATATGGTTACGCCTTGCGCTCGAGTGCCCGCCGCCAGAACAGCACCATCCGCTCGGCCACGGGACCGTCGCCGTAGAACTCGAGCACGCGTTGCCGTGCGGCAGCACCAATCTCCCGGGCCCGCGCGCGATTCGCGACGAGCCCTTGCAACGCCCGGCCAAGCGCTGGCTGGTCGTCTTCATCCACTACGAGCCCGGCTTCGGCTACCACGTCGGGGAGTGCACCGCAGCGAGTGACAATCGGGGCCACGCCGTGAGCCATTGCCTCGAGCACGACGTTTCCCGTGGGCTCGACCCAGCCGGGGGTCGAACGTGAGGGAGTCACCAGGGCATCGATCGTTCCCCAGAACTCGGGCAGGCTCTCCCGCGGCAGCGCGCCGAGCCATTCAAGACGGCTGGAGAGGCCGAGTCGCTGGGCCTGCGCTTCGAGCGCCTCCTGTGCAGCGCCGGTGCCGATGATGCGGAGTCGCCAGTCGCCGTAGCTCTCGCTGAGGGCATCGAGCAGCAGGTCGAGGCCACGGTCGCGGACCATGCGTCCTACGACGCCGAAGGTGATCGGGCCATCGACCGGGCGGAGCAGTGTGGCCCCCGGAATCGCGACGCCGCCGGTCGGGATGACCGCTGTGGGTTTCCCGCTCGTACCCTCCGCGAGATGGTCGAGCGCCGAGCGCACGATCCCGCCGAGCCCCTCGGCCGCGTCGCGCACGCGGCGTGACTGCCAGCCGGCCGTGATGCCCTTGGGGCCACCCACGCTGGAAGTCCCCACGAGCACGTATGGCAACTTGAGGTCTCTCGCCGCCGCAGCGCCGACTTCGGCCGTCGGCGTCCACGGATCGGCCACGATATGCAGCAGGGCAGGGCCGGTGTCGCGCACCAGCGTGCGCAGCGGCTTGCGTGACCAGCGCAGGTCCATCGGGTCGTGGGCGTCGCCTCGAGTGGCGAGTCGCACCAGCTGGACCTGCCCGTCGGTCTCGGTCTCGCCCGAGGCTCGCGGCACCACGGGCTCCACGCCGAGGGAGACCAGGGAGCGGAGCACGCCACGAGGAGGGCATTCAGGAGAGAGGAGGAGGACGCGCACGGGCCAAAGATGGTGGAGTCGTCGCTAAGTTCCAGTCCATGCGGATTCTTCACCTGGCGAAATACTACTGGCCCCGCTCTGGCGGAATGGAGCGGGTCGTCCAGGGACTCGCCGAGGGAGTGGCAGAACTGGGGCACGAAGCCGAGGTCGTGGCCATCACCGCATTCGGTGACCCTCGGCCCGGGCAGAAGCGTCGTGCAGCGGTCAAGCGGGCCTGGTCGTTCGCACCGGTGGGCAGTCAGGAGCTCGCGCCGTCGTACATCGCTGCCGCGTGGCGACGGGCCGATGTGATCCACCTTCACCATCCCAATTCACTCGCCGATGTGGCCTACGCGCTGCGCTTCTCACTCGCGCCGCTGGTCGTGACCCAGCACGCCGACTATCCCTCGTTCAAGTACAAGCTGCCGGCGAAGTATGTCCTTCACCGCGCGGAGGCCATCCTGGTGCCCAGCAGGGCGCACATTGCCCTCTGCAGCGAACTGAAGGGCTTCGAGCACAAGGTCGAGGTGATCCCGTTCGGGATCGATGACGAACGCTGGACCCTGGTGCCGCCTCCGCCTCCCGGGAACCCGCCGCGGGCACTCTTCATCGGCCGACTGCTCCCCTTCAAGGGCGTCGACTTCCTCCTTCGGGCCCTGGAACTGGTCCCCGAGCTCCGGCTCGACATCGTGGGGTCGGGGCCGGAGCTTC
Organism: Gemmatimonadota bacterium; assembly: GCA_040389605.1. Classification (GTDB taxonomy): domain Bacteria; phylum Gemmatimonadota; class Gemmatimonadetes; order Gemmatimonadales; family GWC2-71-9; genus Palsa-1233. The sequence goes on along the minus strand of JAZJZU010000087.1, from coordinate 7,609 downwards.
ACCGTCTCCAGACCCTCGCTCAGGCCCTCGCCGTGGCCGACAGGGTCAAATGGTGGGGAGAGTACCCTGACGAGGACCTTCCCCGCCGGATGGCTGACGCCGACTTTCTGGTGCTGCCGTCGGTCACCGTCGAGGAGATGTTCGGGATGGTGCTGCTGGAGGCGATGGCAGCCGGGCGCCCGATCATCACGACGGCCGTGCCGTCGGGTGTCCGGGAGGTCAACGCTCCGGGAGTGACCGGGCTCGAGGTCCCCATTCGGGACGTCGAGGCCTTGGCCAACGCGATGCGGACCCTGGCCAACGATCCGGCGATGCGGGAGCGAATGGGGGCGGCGGGGCGGGGCAGAGTGCGCGAGCGGTTCACCGTGGCCGCGATGGCGGCCGCGCATCTGGAAGTGTATCGCCGGGTTCGCAGTCCGAACCCCAGGCGCAGGAAATAGGCTATCTTGGAGCCGCAAAATTGACCGAATATCGGTCGATTTGATGGGGGAGGGGGTATCGGTCTGAATGGGTGTGGAAAAGAAATAACTTTAACGCTGCGTTGTAAGATGTTGCAGGTCGGTTGATTCGGCCCCGTAGCTCAGGTGGTTAGAGCAGCGGACTCATAATCTGAAGGTCGAGGGTTCGAACCCCTCCGGGGCCACTGAATATCTGGGCGAATCCCACTCGCGGGCTCCCGCCTGGCGGCTCGATATGGAAGCGGTTGCGCGGGAGATACGCCGGCCGGCGTTGGTGAAGTGCCCCCCTAGCGCAACCCGTTCCGAGGCTGTATCTTCTTCGGTGTCTATTCGGTCAACGGTGTTTTTCCCGCGACGAATCGATGCCCCGCTCAGGTCATACAAAAGGCTGGCTTGTCCCGGCTCTCTGGCGGTGGTAATATCGGGAGCAATCAGTCGCGGGCGATTAGCTCAGCTGGTTAGAGCGCGCGCCTCACATGCGCGAGGTCGGGGGTTCGAGCCCCTCATCGCCCATCGGTCCGACCCACCTCGCTAGGTGGTGTGAAGACCGCCGAGTCAGTCAGTGAGTGGAGCCTCCCGGGCTGGCTCGGAACGGGAAAACAGCAGGCCCCCGATCTCATCAGAGGTCGGGGGCCTGCTGCTGTATTGCAGCTAAGTCGTTATCAGCAAACGATGTGGAATGTTGAAAACTGCCGGTGTGGAAAAGCGCTACTCTCCCATCTCGTGATCCCAGGACTCGAGCAATTCGTCGCGCGAGACCGTGGCGGTGCCCCGCTTGCCCACTTCCACCCCGGCACCGAGATTGGCGATCCACGCCGCCTCATCGATGCTCGCACCGGCTCCCAGGGCGGCCGCCATCAGCGCCGAGACCGTGTCGCCGGCCCCTGAGACATCGAAGACCTCTCGGGCGATGCTAGGGGTCCTGCGGAGCGGTTGCCCGGGCGAAATCAGCGCCATTCCATCGGCACCGAGGGTGAGCAGCAAGTTTTCCACACCCAGCCGAGTGCGGGCGACCTCGAGGTCGCTGTCCTCACCACCAAAGTGCGCCGCGAAGGCGCTCTCGAGTTCGCGCCGATTCGGCTTGAAGACCGTCGCGCCCTCATATGCGAAGAAGTTCCGCTGCTTCGGGTCGACGATGACGGGGATGGCTCGCGCCGTGGCTGCGGCGATCAGGGCGCGAGCCATCTCTGGGTCGAGGGTGCCCTTGTCGTAGTCCTCGATGACCAGGGCGTCCGCATCGATCAAGGCCGTCGAGACCGCCGCCAGCAGGGCATCGCGGTCGCGTTGTGCGAGCGGGTTGGTGACCTCGCGATCGATTCGCACGACCTGCTGGCCGCGTGCCACGATCCTGGTCTTGCAGGTAGTCGGCCGACCGGAGACGACCAGCAGTCCTGTGGTCGCGATCCCCAGCGCGGCAAGCTCGTCTACCAGCGCCTCGCCCTCGGTATCAGTGCCGATCACGCCGTGCAGTTCGGCGATCGCCCCGATGGCCGAGACGTTCGCCGCCACGTTGGCCGCGCCGCCTGGCACGTCGCTCTCCTCCTCCACGGTGACAACGGGTACCGGAGCCTCCGGGGAGACCCGGTCGGCATCGCCGGAGAGGTAGCGGTCGAGCATCACGTCACCCACGACGATCACCCGAACGTCGGCCATCGCGTCGAGCAACGCCTCGAGGCGTTCCCGGGTCACTGACTGGAGGGCGGTCGTCATTGCGTGCTTCCGGGGGCGGGCAGGGCGCGGTTCCGAGTCATCTCTCAAGCTACCCACCCGGGGCGGCGGCCGGGTATCTTCGCGTCCTGATGTCAGACTTTGCCGTTGTCGTCGAGCGCGGTCCCCTCGTGGAGTCCATCCACCGTCTCTCCGTCGCCGTCTCCCGGCCGGACGGATCGCTCGTGGCCGCTGCTGGGGATCCGGAACTGGTCACCTTCTGGCGTTCGGCCGCGAAGCCGTTCCAGCTCCTGCCCCTGGTGGAGGAGGGTGGCATCGATCGCTTCGGCCTCGACCAGGAGATGCTGGCGCTGGCTTGCGGTTCGCACAACGCCGAGCCGGTTCATCGCGAGCTGGGGCGGCGCTGGCTCGCGGCCCTCGACCTGGACGAGGGTGATCTCTCCTGTGGCGGACATCCTTCGTTGTGGCCGGTCCTCGCCAACGAGATGATCCACGATGACGTGGTTCCGACTCCGCTCTGGAGCAACTGCTCCGGCAAGCACTCGGCCCTGCTTGCGCTCGCGAAGCTGCACGGCTGGGCCACGGCGGGTTACGAGCAGCGTGGCCACCCTGTGCAGGCGCGAGTGGAGCGGAGCATCGCGGCGTGGTCCGGTGTTCCGGCGAGCGAGCTCGCCTGGGGTGTTGATGGATGCACCGCCGCAGCGGTCGCGCTTCCGCTGCGAGCGATGGCACGGGCCTACGCTCGTCTGGGAGTCGCCGAGACTCCGGCGCTCGCCGTCGTCCGGGATGCAATGATGGCGCATCCCCACCTCGTGGCGGGCACGAGCCGGCTCGATACGGAGTTGATGCGGGCCTGGAGTGGGCGAGCCATCGCGAAGATCGGGGCCGAAGGGGTCTATTCGGCGGCGCTACCAGAGCTGGGGCTCGGGCTGGCGCTGAAGGTGGAAGACGGCGATATGCGGTCGGCCGAGATCGCATTGGTTGCCGTGCTGGATGCGCTCACTGCCCGGCTCGGCACCGTTCCCGAATGGCCGTCGCACTCGCTCGATCGCTGGCGTGCTCCGGTCATCCGGAACACACGCGGTGAGCCGACTGGCCGGTTTGCGACGGTCGGGGAGCTCACGTTCCTGTGAGGGCACGTGTCCGGACGCGCGGTGCCCGCGTCACCACCACGGAGGCTCGATGAGCGAATCACAACTCCTTCTGGACGAACGCACTCGGGCGCTCGTATCGCTCGCGGCCGCCATTGCGCAGGGCGAAGAGGCCGTGATCCGCGACCGTGTCACGGATGCCATTGCCGACGCGGTTCCGCCTGAGTGGGTTGATGAATTGCTGCTGCAGTCGGTGCTGATGACGGGCTGGCCGCGTACGCTGATTGCGGCGGGACTCTGGCGAAAGGCAGTGGGGAGCCCGGCGACCGGCGGCGAGAGTGGGCTCGATTACCGCGACCACGCCGAATGGTCGCGACGCGGTGAAGAGACGTTGCGCACGGTGTACGGCGACAACTACGCCAAGCTCCGACAGAACGTGAGCAAGCTCCACCCGGCACTCGATATCTGGATGCTGGTTGAAGGGTACGGTCGCACGCTGTCACGGCCGGGCCTCGATCTCGCGCGCCGCGAGTTCTGCGTGATCGCCCAGACGGCGGTGCTCGATACGCCACGGCAGTTGCATTCCCACTTGCGAGGTGCGCTCAATGCGGGTGCATCGGTGGAGGAGGTCGAGGCGGTGCTCGGTCTCGTGAACCCGTTCCTCTCCTATGATCACTGGAAGGCGGTCAAGGAGCTGTGGGAATCGGTCGTCGACGGCTGGAGTCCTCTCGGATGAGTTTTGTTGATCGCGTAGTCGTGGAAGTCTGGGGTGGACGCGGCGGCGACGGTGCCTGCTCCTTTGCCCGCTTCAAGTACAAGCCCAAGGGTGGCCCGGATGGTGGCGATGGAGGGCACGGCGGCGCCGTGATCGTGCGCGCCGAAACCAACCTCTCGACCCTCCTGGATTACCGCTATCGCACCACGTGGAAGGCCGATCGCGGTGTGCACGGCAAGGGAAAGAACTGGACCGGTGCTTCTGCGCCGGACATCGTGATGCCGGTACCGCCCGGCACCGTGATCGAGGACGACGAAACCGGCGAATCGCTCGGCGAGGTGCTCCGCCAGGGTGACGAAATCATCGTCGCGAAGGGAGGCCGTGGCGGGCGTGGCAATGCCCGGTTCACGAGTGCCACGCACCAGGCACCGCGCGAGTGGGAAGAAGGCGAGGAAGGCGGTCATCGCCGACTCGCGTTTGTGCTCAAGATGATCGCCGATGTGGGGCTCGTGGGCGAGCCGAATGCGGGAAAGAGCACCCTGCTCTCGGTAATCAGTGCCGCCCGCCCCAAGATCGCCGACTATCCCTTCACGACGCTGGAGCCAAACCTTGGTGTGGTGGGGCTTTCGGGGTCGCGATCGTTTGTCGTCGCCGATATTCCCGGCATCATCGAGGGCGCCCACGCGGGCAAGGGTCTCGGGCTCAAGTTCCTGCAGCACGTGGAGCGCACGCGCGTGCTCGCGTATCTGGTGCCGCTCGATTCCCCGGATCCGCAGGCCACCTATGACGGCCTCCGGAACGAGGTGCAGCTCTACAGTGAGGTCCTTGGCACCAAGCCCCACGTGGTGGTGCTCTCGAAGCGCGATCTGCTGCCCGACGAAGACGATCTCCCCGAACTCCGCGCTCCCGATGCGCTCCAGGTCGTCGACATCTCATCGGCGGCAGGGCAGGGGCTCGATGAACTGAAGGAGCTGCTGTGGTCGCTGGTGCAGGACGTCCGCAACCGTGAACTCGCCGAAGCCGACGACGACGGTTCTCTCTTCGACGACGAGTCCGAATCCGGCGACTGACCCCGCCGAGCGCCGTGCGTTTGTCGCGCTGGCGCTGATCGAGGGGCTTGGCCCTCGCCGCCTCGCGCAGCTGCTGTCGCATCACGGGTCGGCCACCGAGTTGCTCGACAGTCCCTTGCACTCCCGCGGTCTGCTCCCCGGCTTCACCTCCGTAGTTGCCTCAGCGCTTCGACGGCCGCCCCTGGAGCAGGCCGATGCGCTCCTCGATGAGTGCCAGGCCAAGGGCCTTCATTTGCTGACGCCCGCGGACAGCGAGTTTCCCCCGCTTCTGCGCTCGATTCCTGATCCCCCACCGCTGCTCTTCGGGCGCGGGAGTCTCGCGTGCGGTCATCAACCGGCCATCGCCATCGTCGGGAGCCGCGACCACACGCGATATGGCGCGGAAGTGGCGGAGCGTCTGGGGCAGGTGGCTGCGGCCGCAGGTCTCGTGGTAGTGAGCGGAATGGCCCGCGGACTCGACGCCGTCGCACAGATGGCGGCGCTTCAGGCGGGTGGCCTGTCCATCGGCGTCCTGGGCACGGGCGTCGATGTGGCTTACCCAGCCTCGAACCGGGCGCTCTACGAAGAGATCCTCCCAGGCGGTCTCCTGCTGAGCGAGTTGCTTCCCGGATCGAGGCCTGATCGCGGATCGTTCCCCCGGCGCAACCGCCTGATCAGTGGACTGTCACGCGCGCTGGTGGTGGTCGAGGCCGCCGATGGATCGGGCACCCTGATCACAGTTGGCGCCGCGCTCGAACAGGGCCGAGAGGTGCTTGCCGTACCGGGTCCGATCACTTCACCCACCTCACGCGGCACCAACCGCCTGCTCCGTGACGCCTCGGGCCGCTCGCTACTGTACGTCGCGAAGC
>JAZJZU010000087.1:0-1749 GCA_040389605.1 Gemmatimonadota bacterium | reverse complement strand
CCGCCTGCTCCGTGACGGCGCCGTGCCACTGCTCGATCCCGAGGATATGCTCGCCGCCCTCGGGCTCGCGCCTGTGCGGCCACCGGTTCCCCCTCCTTCACCTCCGTGCACACTCACGGCCACGGAGGCGCGCGTCTTTGCGGCGCTGAATCAGGAGGGTCGTGGCGTCGACGACCTCGCGGAGGCAGCAGGACTGCCCGTCGGCGAGTTGCTGGCGGCGCTGCTCGGGCTCGAACTTGGTGGCTTCGCCCAGCAGTTGCCCGGCGGCATCTACCGCCTCCGGAGTCGTTAGTGCGACTGCCTCGGGGCACGAGACCCCGCTAGAGTTGCAGGGATGCACGTCTATGTCCACGTCCCCTTCTGCGCGCGCCGCTGCTCCTACTGCGATTTTGCCATCGCGGTGCGGCGAGTCACGCCCAGTGCCGGATTTGTTGCGGCAATCCGCGCGGAATGGAGGCAGCGGAACGCGCACCCTGCCTGGGCCGCCGCTCCGGGAATCAGTACACTCTACTTCGGCGGCGGGACGCCCTCGCGCCTCGATCCCGCAGCGCTCGGCGACATCATCGCGATGCTCTCGGCCGACCATTCGCTGGAGCGTGAGGCTGAAATCACGCTGGAGGCGAATCCCGAAGACGTGAGCGCCTCGGCTGCCGAGGCGTGGGCGAGGCTCGGTGTGAACCGTGTCTCGCTCGGGGTACAGACGTTCGACCCGGGCGCGCTGATCTGGATGCACAGGACCCATCACGCCGAGCAAGTGCCTGCCGCTGTTGCGAACCTCCGCGCGGCGGGCATCACCAACGTGTCAATGGACCTGATCTTCGGGATCCCGGCGCAGCACGGACGCAACTGGCAACGTGACCTCGACCTGACGCTCGCACTTGAGCCCGCGCATCTCTCGCTCTACGGACTCACCATTGAGCCGCACACTCCGCTGCAGCGATGGACGGAACGGGGCGACTCGATCCCGGTGGACGAGGATCGCTACGCCACGGAATACCTCCTGGCCAATCAGGCGCTCTGTGCGAGTGGCTTTGAGCACTATGAGGTCTCGAACGCGGCGAAGCCGGGATGGCATTCGCGACACAACGGTGCGTACTGGTCTGGCGCGAACTACCTCGGATTGGGGCCGTCTGCGCACTCGCTGCTCGACGGTACCCGGTCGTGGAACGTCCGCGAATGGGCCGAATATTCCGCGCGCGCTCTCGCCGGCGGACCGCTGCAGGGCGGTGCGGAGGTGCTTGAGGCCGGGGAGAAGCGGCTGGAGCGACTCTACCTCGGACTGCGAACCACTGCCGGGCTCGAGGAGGCCGAACTGCCCCCGGGCCCTTGCGCTGACTGGGTTCGGGCCGGATGGGCCGAGCGGCGCGACGGGCGCGTCCGGCTCACGGTCGAGGGGTGGCTCCGGCTCGATGCGCTGGTGGCGGCCATCGCGCATTCCTAAGTTTCGGCCCTATGAGCAACACCGAATCGCTCTCGGAGCGTGAACGACGCGTCCTGGAGGCCATCATCGAGTCCTATATCGCGACCGCGGAACCGGCCGGCAGCAAGACCGTGGCCCAACGCTCCGCGCTCGGGATCTCGCCGGCATCGATCCGCACCACGATGGCGGAACTCGAGGCGAAGGGTCTGCTGTTCCATCCCCATTCCTCGGCCGGGCGCATCCCGACCGACGCGGCCTATCGCATCTACGTCGATACGCTGGTGCGCCACTCGCCGCCCACCGCGAGGATCCGGGACCAGCTCGCGGCC
>JAZJZU010000086.1:1832-13742 GCA_040389605.1 Gemmatimonadota bacterium | reverse complement strand
GGCAATTCCTGCGTCGACCCCACTCGGGAGTCCCCGCCCTGCGGGCGGGGAGACGGGCCCATGCGTCTGCACGAGCCGGGAGACCCCGCCCTGCGGGCGGGGAGACGGGCCCATGCGTCTGCACGAACCGGGAGACCCCGCCCTGCGGGCGGGGGGAAACCAGTCCACTAACCTCCACTCCCACAACAACTTAGAACTGCCTCCTCCCCCTTCTTTTGTGGCCCTGAAACGGCTATATTTCGCTGTTTCCGTCGGCCTCGCCCGACGACCACCTCCTCCTCGTACTCCGGACCCAGATGACCGCGCCGAATTCCCGCGAACGCATCATCCCGCGCCTCATCGAAGAAGAGCTCCAGCAGTCGTTCATCAACTACTCGATGAGTGTCATCGTCTCGCGCGCGCTGCCCGATGTGCGCGACGGACTCAAGCCGGTGCACCGGCGCATTCTCTACGCAATGAACGAGCTGGGCCTGCTCCCCAACCGCGCCTTCAAGAAGTCGGCGACGGTGGTGGGCGACGTGCTCGGCAAGTATCACCCCCACGGCGACTCGTCCGTCTACGAAGCGCTCGTGCGGATGGTGCAGCCGTTCTCCCTGCGGTACCCGCTGGTCGATGGCCAGGGCAACTTCGGCTCGGTCGATGGCGACCGCGCGGCAGCCTATCGATACACCGAGGCGCGCCTCACCCGCATCGCACTCGAGATGCTGGAGGACATCGACAAGGACACCGTCGACTTCGTGCCGAACTTCGACGACCAGCGTGAAGAACCGTCGGTCCTGCCGAGCAAGCTGCCCAACCTGCTGATCAACGGCTCGAGCGGCATCGCGGTCGGTATGGCCACCAACATCCCGCCGCACAACCTGCGCGAAGTCGCCAAGGCCATCGGCGCGCTGGTCGCCAACCCCGATTGCACCACCGACGACCTGCTCGTGCACGTGAAGGGCCCCGACTTCCCCACGGGCGGCTACATCTACGGCGAGCACGGCATCCGGGACGCCTACGAGACCGGTCGCGGCAAGGTCATTATGCGCGCCCGGGTGCGGATCGAGGAGAACGAGCGCACCGGCAAGAACGCGCTGGTGATCACCGAACTGCCATATCAGGTGAACAAGGCGAACCTTGCGCTCGCGATCGCCGAGCTGGCGTCGGCCAAGCGCATTGAGGGCATCACGGGGGTTCGCGACGAATCCGACCGCGAAGGGATGCGGCTCGTGGTGGAGCTCAAGCGCGACGCCATACCGCAGGTGATCCTGAACGGGCTCTACAAGCACACGGCGATGCAGAGCACGTTTGGTGTCATCAACCTCGCGCTGGTCAACGGCGCCCCGAAGGTGATGGCGCTCAAGGAGATCCTCCAGCACTTCATTGCGCACCGGCACGTCATCATCGTGCGGCGCACGGAGTTCGACCTCGCCGAGGCCAAGAAGCGGGAGCACATCCTGCGGGGCCTCAAGATCGCCGTCGACAACATCGACGAAGTGATCGCGATCATCCGCTCGTCTGCCGACACCCCCACCGCCGATACCCGGCTGCGGGAGCGCTTTGCATTCAGCGAGGCGCAGAGCGACGCGATCCTCAATATGCGGCTCGCGCGGCTCACCGGCCTCGAAATCAGCAAGCTCGAGGCCGAGCTGGCCGAAGTCCTCGCCACCATTGCCGAACTCGAGAGCATCCTCGCTTCCCGCGAGCGGCGCGAGAAGATCCTGGTGGCCGAAGTCGACGAACTCGCCGCTACTTATGGCGACGCGCGTCGCACCGAGATCCTCAAGGACCAGGGCGAGTTCTCGGTCGAAGACCTGATCGCCGAAGAGGATATGGTGATCACGATCTCGCACACCGGTTACATCAAGCGCATTCCGGTCACGACCTACCGGCGCCAGCGGCGTGGTGGGCGGGGCCTCACCGGGATGGAGACCAAGGAAGCCGACTGGGTCGAGCACCTCTTCATTGCCTCGACGCACGACTACCTGATGTTCTTCTCCGATCGTGGCACGGTGTACTGGCTCAAGGTGCACGAGATCCCGCAGGCAAGCCGCAACGCGCGCGGCAAGCCGGTGGTCAACTGCATCAACATCCGGGAAGACGAGCGCATCGCGGCCCTCGTGCCTGTCCGAACCTTCGGCGACGACGAGTGGCTGATGTTCGCGACCCGCAACGGCACCGTGAAGAAGACGGTGATGTCGGCCTACGGGAACGTCCGCACCGTCGGCATCAACGCCATCAACATCGACGACGACGACGAGCTCATCGACGTCCAGAAGACGCGCGGCAATGATGACATCGTCCTCGCCACCTCGTCGGGAATGAGCATCCGCTTCCACGAGAGCGATGTTCGCGAGATGGGTCGGGCCACGGCCGGCGTGAAGGGCATCGAGCTGTCCGGCGACGACCGCGTCATCGGAATGGTCGTCGTGCGCGAGCGTGCCGAGCTCCTGGTCGTGAGCGAAAATGGCATCGGCAAGCGCTCGCTCGTGACCGACTACCGCGTCCAGCGGCGGGGCGGCAAGGGGATCATCACGATGCAGCAGACCGGCAAGACTGGCCGGCTCATCGCGCTCAAGGATGTGGTCCCCGAAGACGAGCTGATGATGATCACCAAGGGCGGGGTCATCATCCGGTGCCCGGTCGAGGGAATCCGCGTCAGCGGCCGCAACACCCAGGGTGTGAAGCTGATGAACCTCGACACCGACGACCGGATCGTCGATGTCGCCCGGGTCCAGAAGGAAGAGGACGACGAATCCGCCGAGGATGGCGTCGAGGCCGGCACACCGGCCGACGAGGGGCCGGTGGAGGAGGGGTGACCGGCCCGACCCTCGACGACCTGAGTGAGGCAGCAGCGGGGCTCGCCGGCATTGCCGTGCGGACCCCGCTGCTGCCATTGGAGGGGCTGCTCCCCGGCGTGGAAGTCCGCCTGAAGGCCGAACACCTGCAGCCCATCGGTGCCTTCAAGATCCGGGGTGCCTGGACCGCCATTCGACGGCTCCCTGCCGAACAGCGGGCGCGGGGAGTGGTCACCTCCTCGAGCGGAAACCACGGCCTGGGGATCGCTTTCGCCGCAAATCGCCACGGCATTCCCGCCATCGTGGTGATGCCCGAGTCGGCACCGGCGATCAAGGTGGCCGGGATCCGGGATCTGGGTGCCGAGGTAGTCCAGATCGGCAAGGTCAGGGGCCCGGAACAGGGGGAGGAGGCCGCCCGGCTCGTAACTGAACGCGGGATGACGATGATCCCGCCCTACGACCACCCCGACGTAATGGCCGGGCAGGGGACCTGCGGGCTGGAGATCCTCGAGCAGTGGCCCGAGGTGACGGCCATCGTGGTTCCCGTCGGGGGCGGAGGGCTGCTGGCCGGGATCTGTGCCGCGGTCCGGGCGCTCCGACCCGACGTCCGCGTTATTGCGGTCGAACCGACCGGCGTCCCCAAGCTCTCCACAGCCTTAAGGATGAATCATCCTGAAACGTTGCCCGGTGGCACAAGCCTCGCAGATGGACTCCTCACCCGCTCGGTGGGAGAACTCACGTGGCCGGGTATCAAGTCCACCGTTTCCGAGGTCGTAGACGTGACCGATGACGACATCACGGCAGCCATGAAATGGCTGGCGGCTCGAGGGATTCGTGTTGAACCCTCCGGCGCGGTCACTACCGCGGCGCTCCTGGCAAGCCGCATCCGTCCACCCGGCCCCACGGTGGTCGTGGCGAGCGGTGGCAACGTCGACCCCGCTCGCTACGACGCCCTGGTCCGCTGATGCAGCTCGACCCCCGATTGCTGCTCGCCACTGAAGACACCGCCCTCGCCCGGACACTCTCCTGGGTGCTCAAGGAGAACGGCTACGACGTGGTCACCGCCCAGGGAGGCCCGCAGCTTCTCGAGCGACTCGACCAGGAAGATTTCGATCTCCTGGTCGTCGATCTCGCGAGCGCTGACGCCGGCACCCTCGATCGCCTGACGCGCATCCGCGAAGACATCCGCTACAAGGATGTCCCGCTCTTCGTGCTCACGGATCCCGGATTCAGCGCGGCGAAGCTGGCGCCCTATGGACTCGCCGCAGCCGACATCGTGCAACGGCCCTATCGCGTGCGCGAGCTGCTCTCCCGCATCAAGGCCCACCTGCGTGTCGGTCGCGAGCTCAACAAGGCACGCGCCGAGGCCAGGTCGCGAGCCGAGATGGTGGGGATCCTCAAGGAAGTGACCGCGACGCACGATCCCGACGAGATCTACCAGATCCTGGTGCGACGTGTGGCGCAGGGTCTCCGGATCGCGCGCTGTTCCGTCGTGCTGGCCGCGCCTGGTGCGGCGGAGGGCACCGTGGTCGCCGCCTATGAGAATCCCACCTTGCGCGATCTCCGGGTCGAGCTGAGCAAGTATCCCGAGATCATCCGGGCACTCGAGACGGGCGAAACCGTGATGGTGAGCGATGTCGATGCCGACCCGCTCTACCAGGACGTCCGGATGATCATTGCGACCGAAGCCAATGCGGCCTCGCGAACCCGGTCGGTGATCGCCCTGCCGTTTCCGATCAATGGCCGTCTGGCCGGCGTCTTCTTCCTGCGCACCACTGCCGATGATCCGCCGCTCAATCGTCTCGACCTCGGTTTCGCCGAACAGGTGATCGAGGCCGCGGTGACCGCGCTGGAGAAGGCGTACGACCTCGAACGCACGTCCAAGGGCCACCAGCAGCTCCGGGAGCAGGCCGAAACCGACCCGCTTACCGGCGCCGCCAACAGGCGAGTGCTCAACGAGCGGCTGCGTGAAGAGCTCGATCGCGCCCGACGCTACGATCAGGTTGTCACGGTTGCCATCTTCGACGTCGATGACTTCAAGCGCATCAATGACACGCACGGACACCAGGTGGGCGATGTGGTGCTGCAGCAGCTGGTGGCGATCCTGCGTCGGGAACTGCGCACGATGGATGTCCTGGCCCGCTTTGGCGGCGAGGAGTTCGTCGTGCTGCTGCCAGAGACGGGGGGCACCGGTGCCCGGCTCTTTACGGACCGGATCCTCCGCCGCGTGGCCCTCTTCAACTTCGGCACCGAAGACGACCCGATTGCCGTGACCGTCAGCGCGGGACTGGCCACCTTCCCCGACGATCGTGCCGCCGACGACGACGCGCTGCTGAAGCTCGCCGACGAGAATCTCTTCAAGGCCAAGCGCGCCGGCCGGAATCGCTACCGGGACTAGCAAGAGCTCACATTCGCTCCCGTCCGGGGAGTAGATATCTTTCGGATATCTACGCACCCGGAGCTTCCCGTGCCCGCTTCTCGTGGTATCGCGACCACCCCCGTCATTGCCGGACTCACACTGCTGCTCGGCCTTGCGGGCGGCGCCCTGCTCTTTCGCCCGGCCAGCCCCGCGCTCGATGCTGTCACGACCCACGGCGAATGGGTCAAGTTCGCCAATGCATCGGGTGACAGCGTGCGCGCCTACGTCGCCTATCCGGAGCGCAAGGACAAGGCGCCCACGGTCATTGTCATCCACGAAATCTTCGGATTGACCGACTGGGAACCCACGATGGCTGATCACTTCGCCGGCCTGGGGTATATCGCCGTGGTCCCTGACCTCCTCTCGTCACGGTGGGGCAGTTCTCCCGCAACGGCAGACAGTGGCCGCAAACTGGTGGCGCAACTGACGCCCGCCGGCGTCACGGCCGATCTCGACGCCGCCTACCAGTATGTCAACGCGCTCCCCGCCGCGCAGAAGGACCGCACCGGTGTGATTGGCTTCTGCTGGGGTGGTGGTACCGTGTGGCGCTACGCTTCGGCGAACCCGAAGCTGAAGGCCGCAGTGGTGTGCTACGGCCCGCTGGCCGACACGCTGCTGCTGACGACGATCAAGGCCCCGGTACTCGGCGTCTTTGGAGAGCGGGATATGCGCGTCAACGCGATGATTCCCGTGGAGCAGCGCATCCTGGGAGCGTTGAAGGTGCCGTTCACGGCCGATTCGTATCCGGGAACGGGGCACGGCTTCCTGAAGCCCGGTCGCACCGGATCGGGCACGCCTGAGGCAGCGCGCGCGCTCCGCAACATCGATGCGTTCTTTGCAACCCACCTGGGAGGCAAGTGAACTCGCGCCAGTGTGCCGGCAGCCTCTTCACGGTGGCGCTACTGCTCGCGGGATGCAACCTGTCGCCGCTCCGCAACCGGATCAAGGTGGGCGAGGAACCGATCGTGATCTTCGTGGGCGAAGGCATCGACGGCCACACGGACCTCTTCGCGGTCCCGGCGAGCGGCGGCAGTATTGCCCAGCTCACCTTTACGCCGTTGCTCGAATCGATGCCCCGCATCAATGCGCGAGGCGACGTCGTCGCGTTCATTCGCGCGCGTGATACCGCCGCGACCGCCGCCAACGAAGTCGTGGTGATGAACCTGCTGAACGGTGCCGAACGGGCAGTTCCGCTCCCTGACGGAGCCGGTCACATCAAGGCAATCGCCTGGGGTCCCGGTGACAGCGCGCTCTATCTTCGCTCCGACGGCGGCACCTGGCGCGCCTCGACGCCGCCAGCCCCGACGAGCGTCGTGGCGGCCACGGGCAGTGACTTCGTCCAGGCCGACAGTGTCTTCGAGCTCTGGGTCGGCGAGCCGCGCTTTGCGCGGCTCTTTCCCTGCCAGGGCGGCGGCGTGTGCGCCGTGGGGCCGCGCGTCGACACGACCGTGCTGTCGGAGCAGGGGCGCGATCCCTTACGCTGGGGCAGTGACTCGGTGGCGTGGTTCGAAGGGGACGGGATGGTGGTTCGGGGCATTGGACCCGGAACGGTACGGCGGATCCTGTGGAAGCGGCCGCCACTGCATCCCCGCGACGGCAGCTATGGGGCTGTGACTACCGCGCTGCCCTGATCAGGGTCAGCTGCGCACGTAGAAGACGAAGCTCTCGAGCTGGGCGATCTTGCTGTCCTTTTCCTTGAGCTCGTGCGCAAGCAGGTCGCCAGTCGTGACCACACCCTCTACGCCATCGGGTCCCAGCACAGGCAGGTGACGAATCCGGCGTTCGCTCATCACGGCGCCGCAGTCATCGAGCGTCGCATCGGGCGTGCAGGTGATCAACGAGGTCGTCATCACCTCGGCCACCGTAGTCGCACCGGGGAGACGGTCCACCGCCACGACGCGCCGCATCAGGTCGCGCTCGGTGAAGATTCCGGCCAGGGAGCCGTCTTCGGTCACCAGCACGCTGCCGGTGCCGCGCTCGTTCATCATTTGCGATGCCTGCAGGACGGTCGTCGATGGTGACACCATCAGCAACTCGCGGCCCTTCTGGGCGAGGAGTTCACGGACCGTCTTCATATGGCACCCTGCACGTTGGGGATGCTGGATAGTACCGTTCCGGGGCCCGCTCTGCCAGAGCCCTGCCCTCTGCCCGGGACCATCGGGGATCGCCAGGACGGCCGAACGCCCTCTCCTTTCCCCGGCGTCCTGTTTACGATTCGCGGGAGTCACCCCCGTTCTCTTCCCACCACCGCGCAGGACAATGAATCGTCTCATCGAGTGCGTGCCGAATTTTTCCGAAGGACGCGATCCACACGTGATCCGGCAGATCACCGACTGCATCGAGGCGGTCGAGGGCGTGCGGCTCCTCAATGTCGACCCGGGCAAGGCCACTAACCGCACCGTGGTCACCTTTTTCGGGACGCCAGAGGCGGTGGTCGAGGCCGCCTTCCAGGCGATCAGCGTCGCAGGGCAGCTGATTGATATGCGTCATCACAGCGGGGAACATCCGCGAATGGGTGCCACCGACGTCTGCCCCTTGATTCCGATTTCCGGGGTCACGATGGCCGAAACCGTGGAATTCGCTCGTGCGCTGGCCGAGCGTGTCGGCCGGGAGCTGTCGTTGCCGGTCTATCTCTACGAAGCGGCGCAGCCTGATCCGGCACGAC
Source organism: Gemmatimonadota bacterium (assembly GCA_040389605.1). Classification (GTDB taxonomy): domain Bacteria; phylum Gemmatimonadota; class Gemmatimonadetes; order Gemmatimonadales; family GWC2-71-9; genus Palsa-1233. The sequence goes on along the minus strand of JAZJZU010000086.1, from coordinate 5,878 downwards.
GCAACCTGGCCGCGATCCGGGCAGGAGAATACGAGGGACTCGCCGACAAGATCCGCCAGCCCGCGTGGCGGCCGGATTTCGGACCAGCCAGCTTCGATGCCGCCCGCGGTGCGACGGTAATCGGCGCCCGTGACTTCCTGGTGGCCTACAACATCAATCTCAACACGACCTCCACCCGGCGCGCCAATGCGATTGCCTTCGATGTTCGGGAGGCTGGTCGCAAGGTGAAGGATGCCAGTGGAGTGGAAGTCGTTCAGCCGGGGACGCTCAAGTCGGTCAAGGCGATCGGCTGGTACATCGCCGAGTATGGCATTGCCCAGGTGTCGATGAACCTCGTGGACCTCAACGTGACTCCGGTGCACGTGGCGTTCGAGGAGACCAGCCGCGCAGCTGCCGCACGCGGCGTGCGCGTCACCGGCTCGGAGCTGATCGGGCTCGTGCCGCTCAAGTGCCTGCTCGACGCAGGGCGCTATTTCCTTGCCCGGCAGCAGCGCTCGCTCGGGGTCCCCGAGCGCGAACTGGTGCGTATCGCCGTGCGCTCGCTTGGACTCGATGAGCTGGCACCGTTCGACCCGGAGGAACGCGTGATCGAATACTTGCTGCAACGCGAGAATACGGCTCCACTCGTCGGGATGTCACTCCGCGACTTCGCCTTCGAAACGGCGAGCGAGAGCCCCGCCCCCGGCGGCGGGTCGATTGCAGCCTACCTCGGGACCCTGGGGGCCGCGCTCGGCACGATGGTGGCGAATCTCTCGAGCCACAAGCGCGACTGGGACGAGCGCTGGAAGGAGTTTTCCGACCAGGCCGAGGCTGGGCAGCGTCACCTGGTCGAACTGCTCGCACTCGTGGATGAAGACACCGCGGCATTCACCCGTGTGATGAACGCCTTCGGGTTGCCCAAGGCCACGGCAGAGGAAAAAGCCGCCCGCAGTGCAGCGATCCAGGAGGCCACCCGCGCCGCGACCCAGGTTCCGTTCCAGGTGATGCAGGTGACGCTCAATTCGATGACGCTCATCAAGTCGATGGCCGAATCGGGGCAGGAAAGCTCGGTGTCCGATGCCGGCGTGGCCGCTCTCTGCGCCCGGAGCGCCGTAATGGGAGCGTTCCTCAACGTGAAGATCAATGCGGCGTCGCTCAAGGATCGGGAGTTTGCGGACGACCTGCTCTCCCGCGGAGCCGCCATCGAACACGAAGCGCAGGCGCTCGAGCGCGAGATCCTGGCAATCGTGAACGGAAAGATCTGACGATGCCGATAATCCGCGCCCCGAGGGGCAACCAGCGCACCGCGCAGGGCTGGATCCAGGAAGCGGCCAAGCGGATGTTGATGAACAATCTCGATCCCGAGGTGGCAGAGAAGCCGGAGGACCTGATCGTCTACGGGGGTCGTGGCAAGGCGGCGCGCAACTGGGAGGCCTATCACCGCATCGTCGCGACGCTCGACCGCCTCACCAACGACGAAACGCTGCTGGTCCAGAGCGGGAAACCGGTTGGCGTGCTCCGGACGCACGATCGCGCACCCCGCGTCCTGATCGCAAACTCCAACCTGGTGCCCAAGTGGGCCACCTGGGAAGAGTTTGATCGACTCGACGCACTCGGCCTGATGATGTACGGGCAGATGACGGCTGGGTCGTGGATCTACATCGGAACGCAGGGGATCCTGCAGGGCACCTACGAGACCTTCGCATCGGCGGCGGCCAAGCATTTCGGGGGAACCCTCGCCGGCACGATCACGGTCACGGCAGGACTCGGTGGAATGGGCGGCGCGCAACCGCTCGCCGTGTCGCTGGCCGGTGGTGTCTCGATCTGCGTCGAAATCGACCCGACGCGAATCGCTCGTCGCCTCGAGACCCGGTACCTCGACGAAGTCGCCGCTTCACTCGACGACGCCATCGCGCGGGCCGAGACCGCACGTCAGGAGCGACGTGCAGTCTCGATCGGGCTGCTCGGCAACGCGGCCGAGATCATTCCCGAGATGGTAAGGCGCCGTTTCACTCCTGACCTCGTGACCGACCAGACGTCGGCACACGATCCAATGTGGGGCTACCTCCCTCCCGCGCGCCCCGACGAAGACCTCAACGAGCTGCGCGCCCGTCAGCCCGAGGAGTATCTCACCCGCGCCCGTGCCGCGATGGTCGCACACGTCGAGGCCATTCTCGAGCTGCAGCGTCGCGGTGCCATCGCTTTCGATTACGGCAACAACCTTCGCGCGCAGGCCCGGCTCGGCGGCCTTGAAGAGGCCTTCGGGTATCCGGGATTCGTGCCCGCCTTCATCCGCGACTCCTTCTGCGAAGGGCGGGGACCGTTCCGGTGGGTCGCGCTCTCAGGCGATCCCGCCGACATCGCGGCTACCGACGAGGCAATGAAGGCGCTCTTCCCCGCCGACGCTCGACTCCAGCAGTGGCTCGGCTGGGCCGGGGAACGCATCGCCTTCCAGGGCCTGCCAGCCCGGATCTGCTGGCTTGGCTACCGCGAACGCGACAAGGCGGGGTTGCTGTTCAATGAGATGGTCCGTGATGGCCGCGTGTCGGCCCCCATCGTCATCGGCCGCGATCACCTCGACGCCGGCTCCGTGGCCTCCCCCTATCGTGAAACCGAGGCGATGCGCGATGGCTCCGACGCCGTGAGCGACTGGGCCCTGCTCAATTTTGCGACCGGCATTGCCAGCGGCGCAGGATGGATGTCCTTCCACCACGGCGGCGGTGTGGGAATGGGGTATTCCCAGCACGCGGGGCTCGTGGCGGTCGCAGACGGCACCGACGAAGCCGCCTGGCGACTGTCGCGGTGCCTGCTGAACGACCCGGCAATGGGTGTCATCCGGCACGCCGATGCGGGGTACGTGCTGGCGCAACAGGTCGGCCGCGAACGCGGCCTCGATATGCCCTCGCTATGATCGCCGATCTGCTGCTCACCCACATCAGCCAGCTGGTGAGCACGGCAGGCATCGGAGCCGCACACGGCGCCGCGATGAGCGACCTCGTGATCATCCCCGACGCCGCCATCGCCATCGCCGGCGGACACGTCGCGTGGGTGGGACCGTGCAAGGACTGGCACGGCACCGCGGCATCGGAGGCGTCACTCGACGGTCGTGCCGTCGTACCCGGGCTGATCGATCCGCATACGCACGCGGTGTGGGCCGGAGACCGGCTCGCCGATTTCGAGGCGAGGGTTCGCGGCGTTCCCTACGAAGCGATCCTGGCAGCGGGTGGTGGCATTCGCTCATCCATCCGTGATACTGCGTCGGCGAGTCACGAAACACTCCTTGCCCTGGCACAACCCCGTATCGCGCGGCTGCTGCAGAGCGGTGCCACGACCATCGAAGTCAAGAGTGGTTATGGCCACACGCTGGAGGGCGAGCTCGCATCACTCGAAGTGATTGCATCGCTTGCAGGGAGCACTCCTGCCGGGATCGAGCCCACGCTCCTGATTCACGTTCCCCCGGGCATCGAGGCCGAGCGAGCGGACTACCTCCGGATGGTGACCCACGAGCTGATTCCCGAAACCGCGCGACGAGGTCTCGCGAGCGCGGTTGATGTGTTCATCGAGCGCGAGGCGTTCACCCTGGTCGAGGCAGAGGCAATCTTCTTGGCAGCACGTGCCGCGATGCTGCGGGTCAAGGCGCACGTCGATCAGTTCCACGCCATCGGCGGACTCGAGCTTGCGCTCCAGTTCGGCGCCCTCTCCGTGGACCATCTTGAGGCATCGGGGGCCGCGCAGATCGCGGCACTGGGCACGAGCCGCACCGTCGGAGTCATCCTCCCTGGCGTGACGCTGCACCTCGGACTCCATGCCGCACCGGCACGAGCGCTGATCGAGGCCGGCGCCGCCGTCGCGCTTGGCACCGACCTCAATCCTGGCTCCTCGCCGCTCTTCTCCGCGCAGGAAGCGATGGCACTCGCCGTCCGGTTGCACCGGCTTACCCCGGCGGAGGCATTCACCGCGGGCACGGCGAACGCTGCGGCGGCGCTTGGTCGCGGCGACATCGGTCGGCTGCGACCGGGGACGCGTGCCGACCTGCTGGTTCTCGACAGCGCCGACTGGCGCGATCT
>JAZJZU010000086.1:0-1822 GCA_040389605.1 Gemmatimonadota bacterium | reverse complement strand
CCTATACCCTCGGCGCGTCGCCCATCGCGCGCTGCTACATCGCCGGACACGAGGTATCACCGTGAGCGCACCCATCCTGGTCGGCCGGCCCCTCAGCCTGCGGGACGTCGTCCGCGTCGCCCGCGATGGCCAGCCCGTGGCGCTGTGCCCCGAAGCGGCCAGGCGCATCGCCGCGTCGCGCGCCTATGTGGAGCAGATCGTGGCCGAGGGCCGGATGGTCTATGGGGTGACGACCGGCTTCGGGAAGCTGGCGAACATCCGCATCGACCCGGCCGACGTCCAGCAGTTGCAGCGCAATCTCATTGTGTCGCACGCGATGGGCGTCGGCGCGCCATTCTCGACCGAAGTCGTGCGGGCGATGTTGTTGCTGCGGGCGCAGTCCCTGGCGCAGGGCAACAGCGGTATCCGCGTCGACGTGATCGTGCTGTTGCTCGCGATGCTCGATCGCGGGGTGCATCCCGTGATTCCCTGCCAGGGATCCGTAGGGGCGAGCGGCGACCTGGCGCCACTGGCGCATATGGCGCTCACGCTCATCGGCGAGGGCGAGGCGGAGTTCGGCGGGAAGGTGCTGTCCTCGGCCGATGCGCTGGCTGCGGCGGGGCTCGCACCCGTGGTGCTCGAAGCAAAGGAAGGGCTCGCCCTGATCAACGGCACCCAGGCGATGACGGCAATTGGTGCACTCGTCCTTCACGATGCGGCCGAACTCGCGACCGCTGCCGACATTGCCGGTGCGATGTCACTGGAGGCGCTCAAGGGCACGAGGGCCCCGTTCGATCCGCGCGTCACGGCAGTCCGGCCCCATCCGGGTGCGGTGGCCGCAGCGGCCAATCTGCTGCTGATTTCCGCCGACTCACCGATCCACGCCTCCCACGCGGACTGCGACAAGATTCAGGACGCCTATTCACTGCGGTGCATTCCGCAGGTGCACGGTGCGTCCCGCGACGCCATCGCCCACGCCGCGACCGTGGTCGAACGCGAAGTCAATGCCGTGACCGACAATCCGCTGATTTTTGCCAGCGATGACCTCGTGATCTCCGCTGGCAACTTTCACGGCCAGCCGGTCGCGCTGGTGATGGACTACGCCAAGATCGCCATCGCGGAGCTGGCGAATATTGCGGAGCGCCGGGTGGAGCATATGCTCGACCCGGCCGTGTCGGGATTGCCGGCATTCCTCGCGCACCAGGGCGGGCTGCATTCCGGCCTGATGATCTCGCAATACACGGCGGCGTCCCTGGTGAGTGAGAACAAGGTGCTCGCGCATCCGGCAAGCGTCGACTCGATTCCCACGAGCGCCAACCAGGAAGACCACGTCTCGATGGGCACTACCAGCGCGCGGCAATGTGCGATGATCCTCGAGAACTCTCGCTGGGTCATTGCGGTCGAAGTGCTCAATGCCGCACAGGCACTGGACTTCCACGCGCCACTCGAGCCCGGCCCCGGGGTGGCCGCTGCCGTGCGACTGGTGCGCAGCGTGGTACCTCCGCTCGATGCCGACCGGGTAATGACGGGAGATCTGGCGGCGGTACGGACACTCATTGTCGATGGAGCACTTCGAGAAGTCGTCGAAGCAGCGGTGGGGAAACTTCGATGATCGTCGGTCGATGATCGTCGGTCGATCGTCGATGGTCGATGGTACCGTGTACAGCACAGGGGCTTGTCGGGCGTTGCGTCGTGGGTGCCTCGAAGCGGCCTTTGAAGTCCCGCGCGCGGAGCTTAAGGAGTCGCTAGCGTAATGTCCGTCGGGACTTCGACAGCCGCGGAGAGGCAGCCCACGAGCAACGCCCGCAAGAAGCGTGGAAGGCATCAGTCGTGACGGTGATCC
>JAZJZU010000085.1:0-28712 GCA_040389605.1 Gemmatimonadota bacterium | reverse complement strand
TGCCCTGTGGTGCTGGTGCTCACCTCTTCGTAGCTCGGATTCGAGGTCTTTCCCCCGCCATATCCCGACACCACGCTGGTCACTCCCTTCACGCGTTCAAATACCGCCTCGACGCCCCAGAAACAGCCGCCGGCGAAGACCACGGAGTCGCGGCCCGCGACCGTGGCCAGCGGCGTCGCAATCCTGGCGTCGGGAAGGAGGGGCTCGTTGGCGCGCGCGCTCTGGCAGCCCACTATGGCGAGAATGGCAATGCCGAGGGAGAGGCGGGCAATTGCTGTACGGTGAAACATGAAAAACCTCCATCAGGAATCGTGTCCTTGTCACCAACCTACGCCCCGGCGGGGCGATCGGTTCCCTTGCGTGCCTGCAACAGGGTACCGAGGTTGAAGGATGCCTCAACGCCTGAATGAGGACGACTACCGCGCCCGGCTCGAGCGACTGCTCCAGATCACCATCGGGCTGGCGTCCGAGGTGTCGCTGGGGCGCGTGCTTCAGGAGGTCACCGATACCGCCCTCGACCTGATCGGTGCCCGCTATGCGGCCATCGGAGTCGTCGCACCCGACGGCCACACCCTGGAGAGCTTCACGACCAGCGGTATGGACCTCGAGACCCGGACGCGGATCGGCGCGCTCCCTACCGGTCACGGCATCCTCGGCCTCGTGATCCGCGATGCGAGAGTGGTACGGTTCCCCGATCTCTCCCGCCACCCCGACTCGTTTGGCTTCCCGCCGCACCACCCGCCGATGCATTCCTTTCTCGGGGTTCCGATCGTGGGGCGCCGCGGCGTGTTCGGCAATCTCTACCTCACGGAAAAGCTCGGTGCCCCGGAATTCACCGACGAAGATGAGCGGATCGCCCTGCTGCTCGCAGCCCAGACCGCCGCGGCCGTGGAGAACGCCCGGTTGCACGGCGAAAGTGCGCGGCTGCTCGAGGAGGTGCAGCAGCTGCACCGATCTCGCGAGCGGTTCTTCGCGATGGTGAATCACGAGCTCCGGAACGCACTGGCCGGGACGTTCGGCTGGGCCGAGATGCTGGTCCGACGCAAGGACCCGGCGTCGGTGCCCCGGGCAGCGATTGAAGTGCTCGACTCTGCGGGGCAGGCGGTGGCCCTGATCAACGACCTGCTGGACCTGAGCCGGCTCGATGAGGATCGTCTCAAGCCGCAGATCCAGCCGGTGGAACCCCGTGCCACGGCCAGGCGTGCGATCGGGCGGGTTACGCCACAGGCGAACGGTGTGCAGGTCATCCTGAAGCTCACGCTGGAGCCACGGCTTCCCAACTGCGAAACCGATCACCAGCGCGTGGAGCAGATTCTCGTCAACCTGCTCGGCAATGCGATTCGCCACGCCCCGGTGAACTCCACGGTGGAACTGCGCGTGAGCCAGGTCGAGGATCGCGTGGAGTTCCGGGTCACCGACCAGGGGCCGGGGGTCCCCGAAGACGAACTGGAAACAATCTTCGACATCTACGTCACGAAGGCGCCGGAGGAGGCACGTGGTGTCGGCCTCGGGCTGCCGCTGTCGCGACGCCTGGCCCAGCTGTTGAAAGGGGAGCTTCGGGCCCTGTCGCAGCCCGGTGTCGGCGGGTGTTTTGTGCTCCTGCTCCCGGCGAGCGAACCACGATGAAGACCTCTTCATTCGGGTTTGGGCCCCGATTCAGGCGGTTCCTCTACCTTTGGCCGCTATGAGAGTACTCCTGGTAGAAGACGATCGGAAAGTCGCTGGCTTCATCGAAATGGGCCTGAAGGAGGAGGGCTACGTCGTCGATATCGCCTCCGACGGTGAGATCGCGACCCAGCTCGCGCACGTCAATAATTACGACCTGATCCTCCTCGACGTCGTGCTGCCGAAGAAGAACGGCTTCCAGGTCGCGGCTGAACTGCGTCGCGAGGGCCGGAACACGCCGATCCTGATGCTCACGTCACGCGACGCTCTGGAGGACGTGGTGCGCGGGCTCGATGCTGGTGCCGACGACTACCTGGCCAAGCCGTTCCGTTTCGATGAACTCCTCGCACGCCTGCGTGCCCTCACCCGGCGAGGTGGTGCCGCGCGGCTCGAGCAGCTGCAGTGCGGTCCGCTCGCCCTCGACCGACTGCGGCACCGGGTGACCTGTGATGCCCGGCCAATGGACTTGACGCCCAAGGAATTCCAGCTGCTCGAATACTTCCTGCTGCACGTCGGCGAGGCCGTACGGCGCACGACGCTGCTCGAGAAGGTCTGGGATATGCACTTCGACCCCGAGAGCAATGTGGTCGATGTGCACATCGGGAACCTGCGTCGCAAGCTGCAGAAGGCGGCCGGGCGCCCACTCATTCATACGGTGCGCGGCGTGGGGTTCATCCTGCAGAACGGAACGGCCTGAAGCTCACCCCAGGCCCGACGCTCGCGCTCTCCTCGGCTCTCGCCGAATCTCGCTCGCCCCGGAAGCATACGCCCGCACATTGCGCGCGGCTGCTCCGGGGCTGAGGCCATCCTGAAGAAAGCTTCATCGGCGTTTGCGGTACGGCTTCACCTTGCGGTGGAGATACTCCTCACGTTCATCACGCTCTCGAGGAGACCACGATGCACCCCCGTACCCTGCTTACCGTCGTTGCCGTGGCACTGGCCGCTTGCCGTTACCACCCCGCCGTGATCCCGCTGGCGGGTTCGCCCACCGAAATCGCCGTGCTCGCCGGCGACTGGGAGGGCGAGTACACCAGCGACGATACCCGTCGGAGCGGCCACATCATGTTTCGCATCAGCGCCAGGGGCGATTCCGCCTTCGGCGACGTGATGATGTTCGTCCCGGGATACAACTCCTTCCCCGTTCCGTGGGACCAGGCGCCGGCCCACCTGGAGCACGCGCGCTCGCCCGACTTCCTCGCGATCCGTTTCGTCGCCATCGGCGACGGGCAGGTGAGCGGCGAACTCGAGCCCTACACTGCCCCCGACTGCAACTGCCTGGTGCACACCCGGTTCATCGGCCGGGTGCGCGATGATGAGATTCGCGGCCGCTACATCTCAAGGGGCGACGGCATTCCCGAACGGGTCGGTCGCTGGAGCGTGAAACGGACCACCCGTTAGTTCACGCGGAAGGCCGCGAACGGACATCGCCGATGGTTGGCCACCACACCCTTCTGGAGGGCGCCGTGCCGGAAGTCGCCACCAACAGCCACTCGCTCCCGCAAGCCAATGCCGGTGGGACTCCGGTGCCGACCACCGGTGCGGTCCCGGTACCACCCGCGTGCACGTTCGCACCGGAACCACCGCTGCGCTGGGAGTGGCGCACCTTTGACTATCAGGCGCAACGATGGGCACGCCTGCTGCAGCAGGTGGAACTGACGCCGACGCCAGGGCCGTCGAGCGAGACCTATCTGCTCACGCCGCGTTCGCCCGACAATGTGAAGATCCGGAACGGACGCGTCGAGGTGAAGCAGCTGCTGCGCACCTCTCCGGACGGGCTCGAGCTCTGGCGGCCTTCGCTCAAGGAGGAGTTTCCCCTCGACTCCCGCACCGTGTCCGCGCTCTGCCACGCGTGGCAATGCGAACAGCCCGAGGTCACGCCGGTGCTTCCCACCCCGGAAGCGCTCACAGCGTGGATCACGCGAACGCTGCCAGAGGTGCGAATCATTCCCATCCGGAAGCTGCGTCATCGCTTCCGGCTGGGTGAGTGCGAAGGAGAATGGGCGAGCATCGAATCCGATGATGCGACGCTCGAGACACTGGCCCTGGAGCATCACGACCCGGCCGTGCTCCGCCAGGCCCTGGACACCCTGCGGCTGACTGATGCACCGAATATCAACTATGTCACGGGACTCAAGCGTTTCATCGGCTGGACGCTCGACCCCGTGCACCGTATTCCGGAGATACCAGTATGACTGTCAATATTTCCAATACCGAACGCATTGTCCGCGGCCTGACCGGAATCGTCCTCCTCGGTCTCTATGGTGCCCTGCCGTCGCCCTGGCGCTACTTCACCCTCGTGGGGCTGGTCCTTCTCGGAACCGCGATCACCGGGAATTGCCCGCTCTACTCGCTCATTGGCCGACCGCCCGTGCTGCCGCGACACCACACCGGCCGGGGAGAGGTGTGAATCGCGTTACCACCGCGCTCGGCTGGACCGCGGTGGTGCTCACTGCGGTCGCAGTGGGCGTGACCTGGTGGCATCGGGGAGACGCAGGCACCGAGCTCCCCTACCTGACGGTGCGCGGCGAAGCCGCCCTCTTCCGGGGGAGCGGGATCTACCGCTTCGACCCGGCGGCAGTGGCGCGCGAGGGCCTGATCTGGGACCTCGTCAACGGCTTGGCCGGGGTGCCGCTCCTGGTCGTGATGCTCGTGAAGGCCAGTCACGGGTCGCTGCGTGCGAGGATCGCGCTCGCGGGGTTCTCGTTCTACTTCGCCTATGTCTACCTGATGTACGCGACGATGTCGGCGTTCAACCCCCTCTTCCTGGTCTACGTCGCGATTGTGGCTGTGAGTGGCAGCAACCTCTTTCTCCTGCTCGCCAGCATCGAAGTCGGGGCAATCCGTTCGCACCTGCGCCCGGGGTTTCCGCGACGCTTCTTCGCGAGTTACGTCCTGCTCACGGCCGCTGGCCTGGTGATGCTCTGGCTTGGCCGGATCGTCCCGATACTCCGATCGGGCACCTTCCCACCCGAGCTGGCCGGGGTGACCACGCTTGAGACGCAGGCAATGGACCTCGGCCTCGTGGTGCCGCTGCTGCTCGCGACGGGGATCCTGCTGTTGCGCGATCACCGCTGGGGGTACCTGCTGACGGGCATCGTGGTCACCTTCGGCCTGATGCTCGACCTCACGATCCCCGCCTGGATCATCAGCGCGGCGATCCGCGATGGCACCTTCCGCCAGGTCGAGGCCGCTCCGTTCCTCGTGCTTGCGGTTGCGGGCGCAACCCTCGCCGCAACCTGGTGGCTCAACGTGGTGGACCACCCCGCGCCGGTGATCGCCTGACGGGCGCTCCGACGCTGAAGAAAGCTTCATCGCGCCTTCCCGATCGCTTGACCCCTCCCCCCGCAAGCTTCAGTCGTCTGCCGACGGGCTCTTCTGGGCACCGTGCCAGGCCGACACGACACCAAGCAGGGAGGATTCCCATGCGGTACCCGAACGTTCCAGCTGCGGTTCGAGGAGCGGTCCTCGCGCTTCTCATCGGCGCTGGTACCCTCGGCGCGCAGACCCCCACAGCGCCGGTCCCGGTTCCCGGGAGCTATGACGGGGGATATCTCGTCTTCCAGAGCGCCGATGGCGCGTTCAAATACTGGCTCGATGGCCGGCTGCAGGTCGATGCCGCGAAGTACTCCGGTGGCGAGAACGAACTCGGCAGCGGTGCCGAGGTGCGTCGCCTCAGGTTCGGCGCCAAGGCGCAGCTCTTCACCGACTGGTATTCCGAGATTGACCTCGACTTCGCGGCCAATGCCGTCGAGATCAAGGACGCCTGGATCGGTTACACCGGACTTCAGGATATGATGTTCAAGGCCGGCAACTACAAGGAGCCGTTCTCGCTTGAGACCCTGACCTCGTCGAAGAACACGACATTCATGGAACGGTCCTACGCCGACAATTTCTCCCCCGACCGGAACATCGGCTTCGGCATCGTGCGCTGGGGAAAGCAATGGCAGGTCGCCGGCGGTGTCTTCGGCCAGTCGGCGGGTGAAGTGGATGCCTCGGCGCGCAACGAGGGCTACGGGATCACGGGCCGCGCCACCTTCGCGCCGGTGATGGCCCCGCGCCGCATCGTGCACCTGGGCGTGTCCCTGAGCCGTCGGACTCCCGACGCCGCAACCGGAGCCGATACCAACACGATGCGCTTTCGCGCGCGGCCGGAGACCGATGTCTCGCTCGCCCGCTTCCTCACGACCGGCAAGATCCGGCTGGTCGATCACACCAGCTACTACAACGCCGAAGCGGCAATGGTCTTCGGGCGGCTGGCGCTGCAGGGCGAATACAGCACGGTGACCGTGCGCCGCCTCGCGGACCTGCCGGACGCATCGTTCAAGGGTGGCTATGCCTTCGCCTCCCTGTTCCTGACCGATGATACCAAGGAATATCTCCCGCACGATGGCGAGTTCGACCGGATTCATCCGAAGGGCGCGGGCGGTGCGTGGGAGATCGCGGTGCGCTACAGCACCCTCGACCTCAATGACAACACCAGCGGGGTGAACATCCTCGGCGGCAAGGGAACGAACTACACTGCCGGGCTCAACTGGTACATCAACACCAATTTCAAGTGGATGCTCAACTATGTCCGGGTCATCAACGACGACAATGCGAAGCCGGACCTTGGCGTCGCGCCGTTCGTGACTGGCGACAAGTTCAACATCTTCCAGACGCGCTTCGCTCTCGCCTTCTGATTCGAGATGGCACACGAGATCGAGCGCAAGTTCCTGATCGTCCCGGGCGCGTGGCGCCCGGACCCGGCCAAAGGGCTGGTCGTGCGGCAGGGATACCTGTCGCACGATCCTGCGCGGACGGTCCGGGTGCGAGTCGCGGGTGCGCAGGGGTTCCTCACGATCAAGGGGATGACCCGCGGAATTTCGCGACTCGAGTTCGAGTATCCCATTCCAGTGGCCGATGCCGAGCAGATGCTCGACACGCTCTGCCTTCATCCACTCATCGAAAAGAAGCGGTACCGTGAGTGGTACGGTGGCTGGCACTGGGAGATCGATGTCTTCGAAGGGGAGAATGCCGGACTGATCGTGGCCGAAGTCGAGCTGCCGACCGAAGTGGCCACCGTCGCGCTGCCGTCCTGGGTCGGCCGCGAGGTCTCCGACGATCCGCGCTACTTCAATTCGAACCTCGCTCGCCACCCCTACTCGGCCTGGAGCAGCGATGGCTGATTCCGGGGCGCCGGCCACTGCGACACTGGCCGACCAGCTCGCCCTCGATCGGTTCGTGCTCTCAGCCGCGCAGCATCTCCCGTCTTCGCCCGCCGAACGCCTGATGCGGCGACTCGGCCTGCCGCTCGGCATCGCGGTATTTGCGGTGCTGCTGATGCTGCCCCGCGCCGAGGGCCTCACGGCGGCCGGTCAGGGTGCTGCCGCCGCGTTCGCGCTGGCGCTCGTCTGGTGGGTGACCGAGCCCGTGCCGACCCACGTCACTTCGCTCACGCTGATGATCCTGCTGGTACTCACGCGCGCCGATACCCCGACGGGCGTGATGAGCGTGCTCGGCCTCGACGTCATCTGGCTCAATGTGATGGCGTTCGTGCTGAGTGCAATGCTGGTGAAGACGCGGCTCGCAAAGCGACTGGCCCTGATGCTGATCGTGCGATTCGGCCAGCGGGCCTCGTGGGCGCTGGGCGCGTTCGTGGTCCTGCAGCTCGTGCTCGCGCCCCTCATTCCGGCCACCGCCGCGCGGACGGTGCTCACCCTGCCGCTGATGATCGCCGTGGCGTCGATCTACGGGGCCACGGCCGAGCAGAACTCCAACTTCGGTCGCAATCTCTTCCTCCTCAATCTCACCGCGATCAGCGTGCTGTCGTCCACGGTGATGACGGGGAGCGCTGCCAACCTGATGGCCGTCGGCTTCATCCAGACGATGGGCGGGCATCGCGTCTACTACACCGACTGGCTCTTTGCCGCCGCTCCCATCGCCGTGCTCACGGTGGTGGCCGCCTGGGCGATCGGGCCGAAGTGGATCTTCCCGCTCGCCGCCACCGAGCGCACGCCCACCCTCGTGGGCGGGGTGCAGGCCGTGGTCGAGGCCCGGCGTGAGCTCGGACCGATGACCGCCGTGCAGTGGCGCGCGATTGCGATCTTCGGGTTTGTCCTGCTGCTCTGGGCCACCGATCGCTATCAGGCCGCGTGGTTCGGTATCGAGATCGGTGCGCCCATTGCCGCAATGATCGGCGCGACCATTGCGCTCCTGCCGCGCGTGGGAGTGATCCGGTGGGAAGACACCGAGATCCCCTGGCACCTGATGATCTTCAGTGCCGGGGCCTATGCGGGCGGGCTCGCGCTCGAGAAGAGTGGTGCGGCAGCGTGGGGGGTCCACCGGATCTTCGACGGGCTGCAGCTCCAGCAGCTCCGGTTTGGCGTCACTTATGCCATCATCCTCGCGGTGATGCTCTACAGCCACCTGCTGTCGACGTCGAAAACGGTGCGCACCGTGATCATGATCCCGGCGGTGATCCTGCTCGCGCGCGGCCTCGGGTGGGATCCCGTGAGTCTCGCGCTCCCCGCTGCCTTCACGATTGACTGGGTCATCGGACTGCCGATCAGTGGCAAGCCCAACGTGATCCTCTTCGGGACCAATCAGTATTCGGTCAGCAACAACCTGAAGTACGGCCTGCTGGTCTGCACCATCGGCTACCTGCTGCTCCTGCTCGCCGGCGCGACCTGGTTCCACTGGCTCGGCCTGACGCCGGCCTTCTCGGCGCTCCCGCCGCAGCCCTGACGCGCGCTACCAGCGCCACCAGAGCACCGCGCCCAGCGCCATTGCCGTCACCAGGAGCCCGCCGACGGCGAGCTTGCGAAACGCCTTCCCGCCAATAACCACCGCGATTGCCATCTTGCTCACCGTGTTGGTGAGCAGCCCGATTCCGATGGCCCGCGCGGCCGCGATCTCCGACTCGCCCGTCACGGCGAGCCGGTTCATCGACACGGTGAGCGCATCGAGGTCGGCCACGCCGAAGAACACGGCCGAGCCCACCATTCCGGTCGAACCGAAGTGGGCCTGCGCATAGCGGATCGCGATGAAGGCGACTTCGAACGCGATCGCGAGCTGCAGCGCCGACCAGAGTCGCAGCGGACTCTTCGGCGGTTCGGTCGTTGCCTCGGCCGATCCTGACTTGCGCAGCAGCCACACGGCACAGGCCGCTCCCACCACGAAGGCCGGCACCGCAAACCAGAGCAGGTGGAGCGCCACCATCGGGCTCAGCGCGAGCGAGACGATCACAAGGCGGACCGGGAGCACCGTGCACGCCGCGATGACACCGAGGGCGAGCCCGCGAGCGTGCTGAGGTTCCGCGCGGCTGATGCGAGCGAACTGGAGCGTGAGGGCGGTCGATGAAATGAGGCCCGCGAGCGCGCCCGTGACGCCATAGCCCTTGCCGGGACCCACGAGCCGCCGCGCGAGGTAGCCCGCGAAGTTGATGCCCGAGAGCAGCAGCACCATTGCCCAGAGCACGCGCGGGCGGAAGCCCCAGAACGCGTCGTAGGGGCCAGTGGGGAGCAGCGGGAGGATGACCAGCGCGAGCACGAGGAACTGCAGTGCGGCGTGCATCTCCTCCTGGCCAATGCGCCGCACGAGCCAGTGGAGTCGCTGCTTCTCACCCAGTGCGAAGACGACCACGGCGCCGGCGCCAGCGGCAATCAGGAGGTATCCCAGTCCCGCGAGCGTCGCGAGGGCGAGGACCACGAGCCCCGCGGCCTCCGTGGTGCCGTCGCGTGGCGATTGAGTGGTGTGGACCGCGCGCGAGTAGGCAACCACGTTGAACGCGACCCCGCCCGCGAGGAGGACGCTGCCGGGGACCGTGGCACCGCCGCCGATCAGCAACCCGGCGACACCGCCCAGGATCCCGAGCAGCAGAAAGGTCCGCAGGCCGGCAAAGCGGCGTTCGGGGCCGGCGGTGGGGCCGGACCATTCGCGTTCCGTTCCCACGGCGAGGCCGATGAGCGCCGCGACCGCAAGGTATTCCACCAGCGTGAGTGGTGGCATTGGTTCTGGCAGCATCAACCCCCCGCAGGGAGCGTGAAAGATACTCGCTTTCCGGAACGCTATTATTGGGTCCGGATGACCGAACTCCCCCACTCCGTGATGCTCGCGCTCGGCTTCGCCGCGCTGGTGATTCTCCTCACCTCGCTCGCGCGCCGGCTGCCGATCCCGACGCCCATCCTGCAGCTGGCGGCGGGTGTGGCCGTGGGAGTCTTTTCCCGCGAGGCGATCCCCACCCTCGACCCCGACCTGGTGTTCTTCGTTTTCCTCCCCCCGGTGCTGTGGGCGGCGGCGTACTTCACCTCGTTGCGCGAATTCAAGCAGAACATCCGCTCGATCGGCCTCCTCGCGATCGGACTCGTGATTGCCACCACGGCCGTGGTGGGTGTGGTGGCCCACGCGCTCCTCCCGGGAATGTCGTGGGCCGTGGCGCTCGCGCTCGGTGCCATCGTGTCACCACCCGATGCCGTCGCGGCCGAGGCGATCATCAAGCGACTGCCGGTCCCGCGCCGGGTGCTCGTGATCCTCGAGGGAGAATCGCTCGTCAACGATGCGTCGGCCCTGGTGCTCTATCGCACCGCGGTGGTCGCTGCCGTGACCGGCCACTTCTCGATGGGCGAGGCGGTGGTGCGCTTCTTCCTCGATGCTGCCGTGGGCATCACGGTCGGCGTGATGGTGTCGTGGCTGGCGGTCGCGATCGCGCGCCGCAGTCGGGACACGCTGGCGCTCTCCCTGCTCTCGCTCGTGGTGCCCTACGCCGCCTGGGTGGCGGGCGAAGTCCTGCACGTGTCGGCCGTGCTGGCGTGCGTCGCGGGCGGCATCTACGCGCGGCAACACTTCTCGAACGTGATCTCGCCGCTCGCGCGACTGCAGAATCGCGCCGTGTGGGATGTGCTGGTGTTCGTGACGAATGCCCTGATCTTCGTGCTCCTGGGCGCGGCCTTCGGACAGCTGCTCACCAATACGCCTGGTGCGACCCTTATCCACATCGGGTCGGTGGCACTCGGCATCAGCGGGATCGTCATCCTGCTCCGGCTCGTGTGGGTGCCGATCGCCGCGTGGCTGCCCCGCTGGCTCAGTCGCGAGGTGCGCGAGCGCGAGACCCCACCGGCGCGCAAGAATGTCGGCCTCATTGCGTGGACCAGTATGCGCGGCATCGTGTCGCTCGCGTCGGCGCTGGCCCTTCCGCTCACGATCGGTGACGGGTCGCCCTTTCCCTGGCGCACCGAGATCCTGCTGATCACGATGGTCGTGATCCTGATCACGCTGGTGGTGCAGGGGCTCACGCTCGCGCCGCTCATTCGCGCGCTGAGGTTCCCGGTCGACCCGATGCCGCACATCGAGGAACGCCACGCGCGCCGCGAGGCGCTGCGCGATGGGCTCGAACGGCTCGAGGATCTCGCGCAGGAGGAGTGGGTCGTGCCCGAGGAACTCGAGCGGCTGCGCGAGGAATACCGGCGCCGGAGCGCGTTTGACATCGCGCGGGAACACGATGGCGGAGCGGCAGTATCGCGGCGCCGGTTGCGGGCCGAGCTGCTGCGTGCCGAGCGGCGCGCGGTGGTTCGGCTCCGGGACGAAGGCGCCATCAGCGACGAGGTGCTCCACGAACTGGAGCGCGAACTCGACGTGGAGGCGCTCCGGATCGGGGCGGGGGAGCTGGGCTAGCTGCGGCTTTCCAGCGGGGCAGGGGTGCGCGTGGCTCCCTCGGCCAGGCGATCCATCCGGTCGAGTCGCTCGGCGTCGATCGTGACGATGCCGTCCGGCGACTCCACGAAGATGCTGGCGAACTTCGCATCCCACCGCACATCATCCCAGAGATAGGATGTCCGCGAGGTCACTCGCGTCGAGAAGGTGTCTTCCAGGGCCGTCGTCAGGATCAGGAACTCGGCCTTCCCCTCGCGCAACCGTTCGGGCGTGATGTTCGCCAGCGGTGAATCGGCGGTGATCGGGTGCACCACGGTCCAGTGGAGCGGAAAGAACTCCACCGAATTGCGCTCGAGGTCGAGCGGATAGAAGTCGCGCACCATTTCGCCGTCGACGAGTCCGAACATCGTGAGCGTCACGCGGATCTTCACCTCGAACAGTTCGCCCGGCGCGGTGTTGACCATCCGGAACATCCATCCGCGGCCACCTTCATAGGGCGCGATGACCGCCGACTGCGTGTAACGAATCTGGGCGCGCGGCCTGGTCATTCGTGCCAGCATCAGCCCGATCACGGTCACGATCGACAGCACCCCGGCGAGCGACTCGAACGCCGTGAGCCAGTTGGCCGTGACACCGACCGCGTGCATCGGCCCGGTGCCCACGCCGGTGAAGATTCCCATCGAGAAGAAGAGCGCGCGCAGGAACGGGTCGGCGATGTCCATCGCATCGGTGCCCGCGATGCTGCCCGCGCCGAGACTCGCGAAGGCCACCGCAAAGAGACCATTGGCGAGCAGGATGAGGGCGATGGTCCAGCCGAAGAAGTGCACCCAGGGCGCGGCGAGCGCCCGGAGGTAGAGCCGCGACCAGAAATGGCGGCCGAGGCCGTACTTGCGGACGCCGGGAGTGCCGTCGCGATTCAGGAACCGCCCCTTGGCGCGCTGCACCACCACATCGCCGAGGCCGAGGTCGTCGGAATCGGTCTCGGCGGGCCGTGCGGGGCTGGTGGTCTCAGATGGCAACGTCACGCGGCGTCCTCGGTCTGAGTGGCGTCCTGTCGGGAGTTCCGGCCACCAAAGATATCGATTCGGCCCCGGTGGATGGAGTCAGGGTGACTTCGTGCCGGCCCGGGAGGTCAGATCAGGGTAAGGCGACTGGTTTGAGCCCGACCAGCGGAGTAGAGTCCAGTGTGACATCCGAACACGAATTCATCAGCAGGAGTCAGCAGATGCGAATCACGATCCCAGGCACGGTACGGCTGTTCGCCGGGGCGCTGTTGCTCGCCGGCTGCGCCTCAAAGCCCACTCAGGGTGGCGTTGCGCTCGCGATGTCCAAGGTGGCCGGCGACGGGCAGAGCGCATACGCAGCCACTCAGGTTCCGACCCCTCCCGCCGTTCGTATCACCGACGACGCCTTCGAGCCGGTGGCCGATGTCGAGGTCACGTTCCGGGTCACGGGCGGCGGCGGAAGCGTGACGGGAGCGACCGCGGTAACCGACGAGCAGGGAATTGCCCGCGCCGGTGGCTGGACCCTCGGGGCAAACCCGGGCGTCAATACGCTCACGGCCAGTGCGTCGAATGTGGTGGGAAGCCCGGCATCATTCACGGCATCGACCCTGACGCTGCCCACGGGCGGTGACAAGCCGCAGCTCGCGCGCGACCGGCAGTAACGGCCCCTCAGAACCACAGCGCGCACACGACACCGCGCCGGGCAGCCTCGTGGCCGCCCGGCGCGTCGTGCATGGTCCGTCGTTCAGCGCCTGAGAGTCAGCGCTCGTTCATCTCGTCGGACTGACGCTCCATATCGTCGAGCTCCTTCTCGATCGCGTCCTTGGCCTCGCCGTAGCGCTTCTGCACCAGGCCCACCAGCTGCTCGCGATTCCCTTCGGCCACATCCAGTTCATCGTTGGTGAGCTTGCCCCAGCGTGACTGGACCTTGCCCTTGAAGATCTTCCAGTTGCCCTTGGTGATGTTGGAATCCATTGCGTGCTCTCCTGGTTCAGGTCGCGACGCGACCGAAGTGGTTGAGGCGATCGGCGGTTCTCTGTGATCCGCGAGTTGCATCTGGTGTGACGGATGGGAAGCCCCTGGATGCACAGGCCGCGATGTCGCAGCGTGACACAGATAGCCACCGCGTCGGCGTGCAATTCGCTCCACAATGCGCCGTCCCCACGGTATCTGACGACTCACGAACCGGGGGCGATATGGCGCGCAGTATCTGGAAGGGCTCACTCGGCTTCGGACTCGTGACCATCGGCGTCGAGCTGTTCAGCGCCGAGGCGCCTGAACGACTCGATCTCGACCTGCTCGACAAGCGGGATATGGGCCGGATCGGCTATCTCAAGATCAACAAGAACACTGGCAAGCCAGTCCCAAAGAGCGATATTGTCCGGGGCTTCAACGTGGCGGGCGACAAGTACGTGCTGCTGTCCGACGCCGACCTCAAGGCGGCCAACCCCGAGGCCACACGATTGATCGACGTGCTCGGATTTATGCCGTCCGGGACCATTGCTCCACTCTACTTCGCGAAGCCGTACTTTGTCGCTCCGCTCAAGGGGAGCGAAAAGGCCTACAGCCTGCTGCGCGAAACACTCGCGGACACGGAGCAGCAGGCGCTCGCGCAGGTCGTCATCCGCACGCGGCAGTATCTCACCACGGTCTATCCGCACGACCGGCTGCTGATCGCGCAGACGCTCCGCTACGACGACGAAATGAAGGCGCCCTCTGACCTCGGCTTCAGTCCGCCGCGGAAGACGGCGAGCAGCACCCCCCGACCAGCAGAACTCGCGATGGCCCGGAAGCTGGTGGAAGAAATGGCTATCGACTGGAAGCCGTCGGCTTATCACGATGACTACCGCGACGACCTGCTCAAGCTCGTGAAGCGCCGCGCCAAGGGAGCGAAGACCGCGAAGGAGGCCCCCGAGAAGGTCAGGGAGCCCAAGGTCCTCGACCTGATGGAGGCCTTGCGCCGCAGCGTCGAGAAGACGCCCGCAGCGCGGAAGAGCACGTCCAAACGATCCCGGCGGAGTGCCTGATGGCGCTCGATGAATACCGTCGCAAGCGCAAGTTCACCGCGACCACGGAACCGCGCGGCAAGAAGGCGAAATCGGAGTCGGGTCGCAGCTTTGTGGTGCAGCATCACCTCGCCTCGCACGAGCATCACGACTTCCGCCTGGAACTCGACGGGGTGCTCAAGAGCTGGGCCGTGCCGAAGCTCGTGAGCAAGGTGGCTGGCGTGCGGCGCCTCGCCGTGGAGGTCGAGGATCATCCGCTCGCCTATGGCAGCTTCGAGGGGCGCATTCCCGAGGGTCAGTACGGTGCCGGCACGGTGACCATCTACGACGCGGGCACCTGGGAACCCGAAGGTGATGCCCGCAAGGGACTGCGCGAGGGCAAGCTCGAGTTCGTGCTGCACGGCAAGAAACTCAAGGGCCGCTGGGTGCTGGTGCGCACCCGCGAGGCCGAGGGCCGGACCAAGCCGCAGTGGCTGCTGATCAAGCGCAAGGCGGCGTGAAGTCCGGAGCGTTCCTCCCCCTGCAGCTCGCGACGCTGGTCGATGCCGCGCCGAAGGGCTCCGGATGGGTCTGGGAGCCCAAGTTCGACGGATACCGGCTCGAAGCCGTGCTCGAGCGGGGCAACATCCGGTTGTTCACGCGCAGTGGTCACGACTGGACCGACCGCTTCCCCGATGTGGCCACGCGGCTCGCCGGTCTGGGAGTGCGTGCCACGTTCGATGGCGAGGTGGTGATCCTTGAGCGAGGCGCGCGCAGCAATTTCGGGCGATTGCAGGAGTATCTCGCGGGCCAGGGCAAGGCCAAACCGAGCTATGTGGTGTTCGACCTGCTTACCCACGACGGCAAGGATCTGCGCGAACTGGCACTCCGCGAGCGACGGAAGCAGCTGCAGGCCTTGCTGTCCCGCAAGCTCGCCCGCGGCCCCCGCACGGTGCGGCTCGGCACCCGGCTCACTGGATCGCCCGATGCGCTCATCAAGCGTGCCTGCGAGTGTGGACACGAAGGGATCATCGGCAAGCGGGAGGACGATGGCTACTCGGCGGGCCGAGGGCAGTCGTGGATCAAGGTCAAGTGCGGACACCGGCAGGAGTTTGTGGTGCTGGGGTACACCGACCCGAAAAACTCCCGCATCGGCCTGGGCTCACTGTTGCTGGGTGTGCACGAAGATGGTGCGCTGCGCTACGCAGGCCGGGTGGGCTCTGGGTTCAGCGACGCCACGTTGGGCAAACTGCACGCCCGGCTCGAGTCGCTCGCCACGACCACATCTCCCCTCGCCGAGCGCCCGGCGGGCCTTCCGCGCGGCGTGCACTGGGTCAGGCCGAAGCTGCTGGCCGAGGTGTCGTTCAGCGAATGGACCCGCGACGGATCGCTCCGGCATCCGGTCTTTCTCGGCCTACGCGATGACAAGCCGGTCCGCAACATTCAGCGCGAGGAGCCCGCCGTGAGCCGCACATCCAAGAAGCGCACCGCAGCAACTGCCAGCGAGAAGGACGCAAGCGTTTCGGGCGTGGAGATCACGCATCCTGATCGAGTCGTGTATCCCGAGCTCGGGCTCACGAAGCTCGATGTCGCGCGCTATTTCGAGCGCGTCGCCTCGCGGATGCTCCCGCACGTGGCGGGGCGGCCGCTCTCGCTGGTGCGATGCCCGGAGGGAAGCAGTGAGCAGTGTTTCTTCCAGAAGCACTGGGTCGGTGCACTGCCCGACACCCTCGAGTCCGTGGGCATCACCCAGTCCGACAAAGCCAAGCATCCCTACGTGGTGGTGCGCGACGTGAAGGGATTGGTCACACTGGCCCAGTGGGGCGTGATGGAAGTGCACCCGTGGGGCGCGCAAGCCGATGCCCCGGAGAAGCCCGACCGGATCTTCTTCGACCTCGACCCCGGCCCCGGCGTGAAGTGGGCGGCGGTGCGCGAAGCGGCGCAGGGGGTGCGCGCGCTGCTCGAGGAACTCGGCCTCGCATCGTGGGTCAAGACCAGTGGCGGCAAGGGGCTGCACGTGGTCGTGCCGATCGAGCGGCGCTCGACCTGGGATGACGTGGCCGATTTCGCGAAGGGCGTCGCGGTGCACCTCGCGACACATTTTCCTGACCGGTTCATTGCCAAGGCGTCGAAAGCGGCCCGTGAGGGGGTGATCTTTGTCGACTGGCTCCGGAACACGCGCGGCGCGACGGCCGTGGCACCGTATTCTCCGCGGGCGCGCGCGGCCGCTGGCGTCTCGATGCCGCTGTCGTGGCGCGCGCTGGGCAAGCTGACGGCGGGCGATGAGTACACGATCGTTACGGTCCAGAATGCACCGCGAACTCCTCGCGATCCGTGGCACGAAATGTTGCAGCACCCACCGCGACTTACTGCCGCAATGAAACGTCGACTCACGGTGTCACGCTGAGCGCCGCCTGGTCGTCACCCGACGTTGTGACAACTCTTCACTGCGTCGGCTGGAGGAAGGAGCAATGCGAATCAAACTGATCAGCAGTGTGCTGGTGCTGGGTATAACCGGGAGCCTGGCCTCTGCCTTTGCGCTGGGCATTCCGAAGACCGCGGCGGTGCGTTTCACCAATCAGCTGGTCGAGACGCGGCGCGTGACGCTTGAGGCCAATCAGAGAGTGCTGTGGGCCGATGTCGGGCCGGGCACCACAACGGGCGACCTGATGGTAGAGGACACCGTGATGACCTTCGCGCTCAAGTGGAGCGGATCGGACTCGGTGATCGCCACGACCAACTCACCGATGGCCAACGGCGGCCACTACACCGTGAGTGCGAGCCGTGCCACGGGCGAGCGGCCCATCCTGAGCGTGATCCGGGACCCCTGACACCGCGTGCCACGCACGCAAGAAGATGCCCCGCCGGTGCAAACGCACCGACGGGGCATTTCGCGTCACTGGGCCGGGCGCCGCTGCTTCAGAATGGCGAATACTCCGGCGGTGTCACGCCGTTGAGGCGGAGATAGGGCACGGTCTGGCCGAGGGTCCAGGGGAAGTGATCGAGCAGCTCCATCAGCCCGCGGCCGCGGGTGACCTTGTTGCCGAACATATTCACGGGCTCCAGCATCGCCGCGGGGCTCACGCCGCGCAGCATCGCGATGGTATGGTCCATTGCGGCTGCCGCGTAGGCCCGGAGCGCGGCCTTGTTGTGGAGGTAGACCGCGGTGTCGCCCATCGATGGCACTGCCATCGAGCCGGTGATCGCGAGGTGCGCGATCAGCGCATCGGATCCTGCCGCGTGCTCGATCTGCTGGGCGAAGGTCCGTACGCCCGGGGTGGGCCGGAAGCCGAGCATCGAGTCGGGGGCCGCATCGATGTAGCGGAGCACCGAGGCCTTGTGGGTCTGGACCACCTCGATGAGGGCCGCGGTGGTGATCAGCGGTTGCTGGGCCGCGAGCGGCGGCACTGCCAGCAGGGCGAGGGTGGCAACGAGACGGAGCGAGCGCATTGCGGTCTCCTGAATAGCGGTGGGATGCCGTGTGATTCGGGGCAAAGCTGTGGGGCGGGGACGGGGTGCGCAAGCCGCGGGGCCGAGCGGGTGCAGAATGCCCGCGGCAGGGCGGTAACGGCTCGGCCCGGTGATGCGCTTTCCCGGGATCGAGGTCATCTTGCCGGTGAACGAAGTTTTCCCCGGGCACTTGGCGGGTCTCGCGCCACCACGCGAACCACCGGAATGGAGCAGCTATGCTGGACGATGGTGAAGGATTTGATGACGATGACGCAGGCGAGTCCGATGGCGCTCCTGCGGATACCGAGGCGGTGGTCCGCTGCCCGTACTGTGGCGAGGAGGTCGAGATCACGCTCGACCCGAGCGGCGGTGCGGTGCAGGAGTACGTCGAGGACTGCGAGATCTGTTGCCGACCGTGGCACGTGCACGTGACGTTCGACCTCGACGGCACGGCGGAGGTGCAGGTCGACGCGGGGGGGTGAAGGCGCCTCGACCACTGACGGGTCGCCGTGCACCAGCAGGAGGTCGGCAATCTTTCCGGGCTCGAGAAGCGCTGTGGTCGTTCCCCCTCACAGCTGTGTACCGTGTGCAACACCCTGCGTGAACGGACGTTTGGTCGGGGGCCGCCCGGTTCCTCCAAGCGCTTGTGCCAGCAGGCGTTACGGGTGAGTATCCTTGCCCGCATCCATCGGCATAGTTCGTGCCTCTTCAAGCGGCCTTCCAGTCCACATTCCGCTACTGCAGCTCCCCTGACTCCGCTGGAGGTTCGATGCACAAACTACGGGCTATGGTCGCGGTCGCAATCGCCCTTGCATTCGCCCGACCGATCTCGGCACAGACGCACTACGATTTCGACGTGCTCTATAACGGCGGCGGAAACGCCACCCTCGCTGGGGGGAGCGACAATCCGATCGGAACCACGTTGACCCCCGGAGACGACTTCTTCTGGTCCATCGCCGCGCAGGGCGGGAGTTCCTGGTATGTGAATACCGGTGGGGACTTCTTCCCGTTCATGGCGTTCGGAGTCGACGAGAGCGGCGACCGACTCGGTCTCTTCTCGCTGACCCTGAGCCTCGGGGGTATCGACCAGTATACGTATTCCAACACCGAGAAGAACCAGTATGTCCACCTGGGGACGAACTCGATTTCGCTGCTGAGCGGATTGAACTTCGACAGGATGTTTTTGTCCTACCTCCTTCTCGATGCCCGCACCTCGGATGGCATTGACGATCCAAACGCCGCCGTCATCGGTTCGACCTTGAATGGCTTGCTCCCGATCTTCGGGGCGCCTGAGCTGAATGGCTTCTCCCCCGGTATCGAGTATCGTGAGGGGCAAGGGAACGGCGACGTCGTGCCCGAGCCGGCTACGATGACGCTGCTGGCGACCGGTTTGGCCGGGATGGCAGCGGCCCGGCGTCGAAAGAAGTTGACCGCCTAGTCGAGTCTCGACACACGACGACCATCGGCGCCTCCGCCGGACGCAACGCCCCACCAGGCCTCAGGCTTGGTGGGGCGTTGCTTTGTGTGATGGGCCCGACGCAATTCGGGCTGAGGGGGAGCAGCGGGACCAGGCTGAGCGACAACGGACCTCCTAGGCCGTGTGACCTTCAACGCGTGCCGCCGGTCCTCAGATATCCCCCTTCAGGAGTGTGGCATGCGCGTTCGCTCGCTACTTGTTCCCCTGATCCTGGCATCTCTCGGCACTGGGTGTGTTGGCTCTCCCACCGGCGTGAATCCGTATGGGGTCTTCCTTGCGGTCACCGGGACGGTCGATGCCGGCACAACGCTCACTTTTCGAGTGGTAAACAATAGCCGTGCGACTGTGCAGGTCGGAGCGCTCTCCTGCTACGTGGAGACGGACCGACTCGAGGGGAATCGCTGGACTGAACATCCGCGTGAGAGCGGGTCGTGCATCCTGCCGGGCTACGCCGTCGAGCCGGGCAAGTCCCGTGCGTTCCCACTGGCTGCCCCAGCGACCGCTGGCACCTATCGCCTCCGCGCGCTCGTGGCAGGCGACTCGGTGTTCTCGGCAGGGTTTGAAGTGCGGTAGCTGTTTCTGCGGCCGGGTCGAAACGGCTGGCTACCCAGTCCTAGCCCGCGAATGGATTTTCGTCTGCAGTGGGGCCGTACACCGAGGGGACGTGCACGTCGAGCAGGCGGAGGTAGACCAACAGCTGGCCGCGATGGTGGTACCAGTGGTTGAACATCAGCGCGCGCACGAGGCCGATGCGCGGAGCGCCCAGCAGCTGCCGCTCGCCGTCCATCAGGCTCCAGTTGGCCGTCGCACGTTCTGGGGTGATGCGGCTGAGCATCTCGGTGGCCGCTGCGACGCTCTGGTCGAGTGTGGCGCCGAGTTCGGCGGTCGTGGTGGCTTCCGACTGCACAAACGGGAACACCTGCACGGTGTCGGGATCAAGGAGCTGTGCGAGCTGGCCGGGAATCTGGGCCACGTGCAGCGCGAGCTGACCGAGCGAGAACGACTTCGCGTGCGGCTTCCAGGTCAGCTGCCCGGCCGGGACGCTGTCGAGTACTCGGCGCGTGGTCGCGGCTTCGGCATTGAGCTCGGTAATGAGGGGGTCGATCATCGGATTCATTCGGCGGGAGCTCCAGGGGTGGAAAAGGGGAAGACGATGGCCCGGAAGAATTTAGCCGGGGCCGGGGCGCAGGGTGGTACCACCGGGTGAGGGGGGCAATCGCAGAGGCGGGATGTACGCTAGCTTCGAATGGCCCTCTCAACGGAGCAACGATGCGGTCCTCTGCACTCGTTATCTCATGCGCACTCTTCGCTGCCGCCTGCGGCGGCGCTCCGGTACCCCCTCCCGCGGATTCCGCTGCCCTCGCGCAGCAGCGCCTCGACTCGACACTCGCCGAGCGGACGCGTGACGCGCCTGCGCTGCTGGATGAGGCACGGAGTGTGATGGTGCAGCTTCTCTCCAAACCTGCGACCGCGGTATTCGACTCGCTCCGGGTTGAGCAGCCGCCAGCTCACGACAGTGTCTGGCCACCGACCGCCGTCTGCGGGCGGATGGGTGGGAAACCAGGCATCAACGGGTCGAGGGGAATGACGCCGTTCATTTATATGAACCGGATGACGGTGTTTGTCCTGGATGGAAAGAATCAGGCGCAGTTCACAGAGCTGTATCAGAAGAACTGTGGCGGGGAGGGACGGAAGCTTCTGGACGGGTAATTCATTCAGGGCTGGGCAGAAATTCACTGCAATAGGCCAGTTGTGGCCGATTGCAGGCATTTTTGTTTGTTAAAGGGCAAATATGGCCGCTTAAATGGAGTTGACAGCGCAGAACTGGTGAGCAATCTTACAAGACATAAAAGGACTGGTATAGTGCTTTACGTATTATTATAGGCCATATATGGCCTTGTCTGGGGAAGATCGATGCGAATCACAAATCGAATGACCGATGCCGAGGTGGTGCGAGAGATCGGCGAGCGGCTGCAGGGCTACCGGCTCCAGCAGAATCGCACGCTCGAGGAGGTCGCCCTGGCTGCCGGGGTCAGCTATCGCACGGCCCGACGGGCCGAGGCGGGGGAGAGTCGTCCGGCGCTGGTCACGGTGGTGCAGCTGCTGCGGGCGCTGGGGCGTCTGGAGGCGCTCGACGCCTTCCTCCCGGCCCCCACCATTTCTCCGATCCAGATGGCGAGACTCGGTGGGCGAGTGCGCCAGCGCGCGGGACGTCCGCGGCACGTGCGCGGACAACCGGACGCATAGGCAGGGCGCGAATGAGTGACCTGGCACCGACCCCTGCGCGCCGAGCGCGTTCACCAGAGCGGGGTGCCGTCGCGACGGTGCATCTCTGGGGTCACGAGGTCGGTGCGGTGGCGGAGGATCCGCAGTCGGGGCGCGTGGTGTTCGAGTATGCCGAAGAGTTCCGCAGCTCGGGGCTCGAGATTTCTCCGGTGCATCTGCCGCTGTCGCGCAGCGGACCGCAGACCTTCGACGAACTCGCGCGGTCGCGATCGTTTATGGGTTTGCCGGGGGTATTGGCCGATTCGCTGCCGGACGCCTTCGGCAATGCCATCATCGCGCAGTACTTCGAGCAACAGGGCCGGCCGGAGGCCTCACTCAGTGCCGTGCAGCGACTGCTCTACGTGGGGTCGCGCGGAATGGGC
This sequence comes from Gemmatimonadota bacterium, assembly GCA_040389605.1. Lineage (GTDB taxonomy): Bacteria > Gemmatimonadota > Gemmatimonadetes > Gemmatimonadales > GWC2-71-9 > Palsa-1233. Next base: position 6,856 of record JAZJZU010000085.1, on the reverse strand, counting down.
GCGCTCGAATTTCGGCCGCCCACCAGGACGCACGTGCCGGAACTCACGACGGAGGCGCTGGAGGTCGCGGGCCTGGTCGATCAGGCGCGGCGGGTCATCGAGGGCGACACCACTGTTGCGGTTCCCGAGATCATGCAGGTGGGTGCGACGGCTGGTGGTGCGCGCGCGAAAGGGTTGATCCTCTGGGATCGTGCGCGTGACCGGGTGCGATCGGGGTTTGCCGCGCCCGAGCGTGGTGAGGAGCCGTGGATCATCAAGTTCGACGGCGTCACGGCCGCGACCGGTGGGCACGAACTCGCCCGGGATTTCCGGCCTGGTCCGTATGGTCGCATCGAGTATGCCTATTCGCAGCTCGCGCGCCGGGCCGGGATCACGATGGCCGAGACGCATCTGCTGCGTGAACGCGAGTACGCGCACTTTATGACCAAGCGCTTCGACCGGATTGGGGCCGAGCGGCTCCACCTGCACAGTCTGGGCGGGCTGCTGCACGCCGACTATGACATTCGGCAACTGGTCAGTTACGAGGAGTACCTGCGCACCATCCAGGAGCTGGAACTCGGCGCGCCCGCGGTGCTCGAGGGATACCGTCGGATGGTCTTCAATCTCGCCGCGAGAAATCAGGACGATCACGTCAAGAACTTCGCCTTCCTGATGGATCTCTCAGGCCGCTGGTCACTCGCGCCGGCGTACGACCTGATCTTTGCGGTCGGTGGCGCCTGGGCGGCCACGCATCAGATGCGCGCGAACGGCAAGGACGACGGCTTCACGCGGGACGATCTGCTCGCGGTGGGGGCGAAGTTCAACCTGCCGGGCGATGGCAGGGAGGTGCTGCGCGAGGTGGAGGATGCGCTGGCGCATTGGCCGGAAGAGGCCGCGGCGACGGGGTTGGGGAAGGGGGAGATTGAGAAGATCGGGGAGGGGTTTCGGCGTTTTGGGTAGCCGCGCCGACGGAACCCGCGACTGCGTTGACGGGCCACCCCGGAGATACTAGACTTAGTTCAGTCAACTTAGTCTACCGAGGGCGCCGATGGTTACCGTCAATATCCACGAAGCCAAGACCCAGCTTTCCCGGCTGGTCGATCAGGCCGTGCACGGGGAGCCCTTCGTCATTGCCAAGGCGGGCACTCCGCTGGTCAAGGTCAGTGCGCTCGACGCTCCGGCGTCGCCGCGCCGCCTGGGCTTTCTCAAGGGCGTGATCCGCGTCCCGGATGATTTCAACTCGATGGGTGGCGACACGCTGGCTGCGATGTTCGGTGATGAGGCGTGAAGCTCCTGCTGGATACCCAGCTCCTGCTCTGGGCGGCGGGACAGCCGGAGCGGCTCTCGCCTGCCGCCCGGAAGCAACTCAGCGATCCGCAGCACGAACTGCTCTTCAGTGCGGCGTCGCTCTGGGAGATCGCCATCAAGGCGGGCCTCGGCCGGAAGGATTTCGAGGTAGAACCGCGGGTGTTGCGGCGGGCGCTGCTCGACAACGGCTACAGCGAACTGCCGATCACGAGTCAACACGCGGTCAGTATCGAAGGACTTCCGGCTCTGCATAAGGATCCCTTCGATCGGATCTTGCTCGCGCAGGCGCTCATCGAAGGGGTGACACTGCTGACCACCGACGCGGTGCTTGCCCGTTACCGTGGTCCGGTGAAGAAGGTGTGACCATGGAGTGCGCGACGGGTGGAGATCCAGGAGGCCGAGAGCGACGAAATGCCCGGCTTTCCCAGGAAGACCCGCCCTGCTGCCGGGGAGCGGTTTTTCGATTCCGACTCCCTTTCGGGGACGAACGGACACCAAACGGACACCAAACGGAAACCAGCCAGCCCCCCCTCGAGATTTTCTCGGGGGGCGGGTTGCAGTATCCGGGGAACACAGACCGCCGCCAACTTCTTCTCAGAAGTTCTGAAGAAACCACAACCTCGACATTCTGAGAGTGTTAGCGGCGGCGCGCCCTTTCAGGGATAGCAGGTGTCTGTCTTCTCAATACAGGTATTTCCGCAGGGCTTCCCGTTACTACAATTGGGCCCGGTGGCATCGACGGCGCAGGCAGAACCGCCAACTGCCAACGAGAGGGGGAGGAAGGCGATCAGGAGTGTGCGCATGGTTAGTCTCCGGCTCGGGGGTGATCGGGCCCGTCGGTGCCAGCGGTCGAATATGTTGAAGATCCGTGGGCCCGATTGATCGATGCGCCAACAATGATTTTTGGGACTCAAACCTACTTCAATTTTGGCGGCCGATCTGCCGTTGATTAGCCAAGGTTAGGTGCCGCTGGAGAAGGGTTGCAACGTTGAGGGGCGTAGTTCGAGGTGCAGCTGGCCCGGCGTTGGCCCAACCGAGGAGTTGGAGAGTCGAGAAGCAAGGTCGGTGTCGAGCCGATCGAAGGGGCGAAAGTTCATTCGAAGCGTGGGCCTCCTAGTCTGAAGTCAACAACATCGTCAGCCAATTGATTCGACTAGTTTCCGGAGGATGGCCTACGAATCGTAGGATCACGCCGTGGCACATCGAGGGGTATCCCGATGCCGAAGCGCACGAATGAATTTCAACAGCTTGTGTATCTCCTGAAGAAGCAACTGGCTGGCGACGCCATGGTGACAGAGTCAAAATTCCTGAGGGACCGCATCTCTGGCTTGGAGACTGAGGTAGATATCTGCATCGAGGTCACTACCGCTGGGCACGGCGTGATACTCTCACTCGAATGTACTGATGAACGGCGGAAGGCAACAATCGAGTGGGTTCGTGAGATGTATGGCAAGCATGCAAGCCTCCCTACCAATGCGCTGATTCTCGCGTCGAGGTCTGGCTTTACGAAGGGAGCTCTTGCGACTGCGACGGGGCTCGGCATTGCCACGATGGACTTGCAACATGACGATGCGGAAGTGGTCGATCGCGTCTTAGGTTCGTCGGGTTCGTTGTGGGGGAAGGTAGTCGAATTTCGGCCGACAAAGGTCGTTGTTACCGTTCAACTGCCCGAAGGGAAGCACGAGCGAGTAAGGGCCGACGATGACATTCATGTCTTCAATGTCTCAGCCGAGCGAGTCGGGACTATACGGGGGTGTGTTGAGCAGGCCTTTCAGCACGATGGCTTGCGGAGGTCCGTGATTCGTGACGCGATCCCAGAGCACACATCGTTTGTAGTGGAATGGGAGCCGCCAAAGTTTGCGAACGTAGCCCTCTACCTGCAATGGGATGCGACAAAGGAACTGCGGCTAATTGAGCACGTCCGTGTCGAGGGCACATTCCGCTGTGTTGTCTCTGAGTTCCGCTTGAATCACGGGAAGCTAGGCGACGTGAGCATCAGTTGGGGCACTGGGATCTTCCTCGACCAGCCAGCGATTCTCCTCGCCTCACGACCAAGGGTCGGGCCACCTCTCCTGACCCTCCACCTGGGCCAGAGGATTGTGAAAAGGGAAAAGCGCCGATGAGGCGTACCCCGCTACCGTTTGAAAGTTGGCGGTGACTCGCCGGTATGCTCTTTCAAAATCGCAACGATCTCATCCGCGGTGTGGCGACGACGACGTGCTCCCATAGGGTCCTCTGGCCATCCGGCCGGTCGGGACCCCGCGATGCTAGCTGGGCCTCAGGCCGGGGGAAACCGCACTAGTTTCCGCGAACCGGGTCTCGAATCCCAAGCGCAGCGTAGACCGCCGGGTGAAAATAGAAGACCGCCCCATCAGTGTCAGTTGCACTTGCGAGGTCGAAGGTCTCGTAGCTAAATCGTGTCTGGCTGCTAGGGTTGACTTTGATCCCAAGGAATCCGACTCGGACCAACGTAGGGAGGAGCATTCTCCAGATATCTACCGGCCTTCTGATTTCCAGCATTTGGAATGCTAGCACTGGCAATGCCAATGGTTGGGAGCTTTCCAGCTCCTCCCCCCTGATACAGACACGTGTCAGTCGCTCGTCCTCTAATTCCGCGAACGAGAAACCGTCTTTGGCTCCACGGAATGCTTCAAAAAGAATCCCAATACCTGGAAATCTTTCGAGCCACTCATCCTCAAGGGAACGAAGTCGCGTGGTTGAGTAGCGCCTTTCGGCCTCTAGGAGCACGCTCCATGACAGCCGAACGGCGCCGATTTCGGAGGCCACCTCTAGGCACTTGTTCACAAAGTCGATTATGTCTCGTGGTCGATCGAACGTACGGACCATCGCATACTCGATCGCATTGCCGTGCTTTGGATGTTCAGGAGGGAAGAGTGTCGCGAGGCAGACCTCGCCTCCGTATTCCCTTCTAAGGAGGATTTTGACGCGCTCGTCGACAAGCGATTGAAGCTGGGTTTTAGTCCACTGCAGTCGCAGAAACAGCGCTTCGTGCTTCTCTCTTTGCTGGCGAAGGCTCCCGAAGCGCGCGTGGATGGTGTCGACGATGTCTTCACGTAGCGCCACAACAATCTTCACATTCGGCAGCTTCCCGAACTCACCCGCGGTGTCCACGAGCGCGTCGATCAGATCGTATGCGAAGGCCGCATCGACCCATGCCCTGTCAAGGTCATCGATCAGGATGAAGTAGGGTTTCTGCTTGTCAACAAGAACCTGTCGCTTTACGAGGTCCATGCCGACAGACATGTGCTCCATCGTGATTTCGTTTACGATCGCCTGCGCCCGTTCCTTGAATTGCACTCGCTGAGTCGTATCTTCACCGGAGTGCCCTCCGACGCCAATGTGCACGCCTAGTGCTTTTATGCCGGCATCGGTTGAAATGCGCTCATTCAAGGTGCTAGTAATTTCCCGCACCCGTACATCTGTTGTTTCCCATAGCTTCGGATTCCATTGGCGATAGTACTCGAGGGCAGCCTTTTCAGCCCGATTTGCGCCCAGCGCCGTGGTAATCTTTTCCAGAAAGGAAAGTCCACCTGACTCCTCGCGCAGATTGAACCTGGCCCGTATTAGCTCCATGATAAAGACATGTCGCCAGAGCAGGTTATAGAATACCTCTAAGTGGACGCCGGCCCTCGCCATCTGGGGTAACATCGTCGAATTACTTAGGTATTGAAGAGAAAGGGCGTCGGGGTGAATGCGGATTACCCGCTCCTCGATCTCCTCGAGGCGAAGCAACAGCGCTGTTTTTCCGGCGCCCGTACGACCAACGACGATACACTTTGGACTGGTCGTATCTGCCAGGATGCTCGACTCTCCCACGTCGACGAACGCATCTCTGAGGAATGTGTCGAAAGTCGCATCGATCTGGCCGACGTTAAGACCCCTTCGGAACTTAAAGCTGACCTGCTTCTCCTTTGCCATTCGAAGATCCCATGTCGGCCGTTGCAGGTGGGGTTTACCAGATACCCATTCTCAGTGGACTTCACAGTTCTCGATTGAGCTTTAGACGCCCTTTTCGGTGTGACCAGATAGCCCTAGCATCGGGCTGATGGTTTGACCACCTAGGCCCAAGTGGCTCCGGTTTCGTACTCCCGTAGAATGTCACCCTAAGGTGGCTTCACGTAGATCGTCCGCCTCCGGGCCAGACGGACCACGGGGATGGCTCCTCGGGCCGGCATGAAAGCAATTGCTCGAGTTCGATGGGAGTGCGTCGTAGGGCAGAAAGCGGTTGGGGGGCAGAAACCAACTCTACGGTGCTGCCCCCTCTGGCATTGATATGGGCCCGGCGCGATTCGAACGCGCGACCTCTTGCTCCGGAGGCAAGCGCTCTATCCAGCTGAGCTACGGACCCCAATCCTGCGGGGCCTAATATGCCCACCCCAGCCCCCCAGCGCCACCGCCGCCCCACCCCCCGGTTCCCAGCCGCCCCCTCTCGACGTAGGATACCAGTCGCTTCCCCCGCACCCGCGCGACCCGATCCCTAACCGAGGCCCCCGTGATCCACGACAACATTCTCGGCACCATCGGCAACACCCCGATCGTCCGGATCAACAAGCTCGCCCCCAGCCACGTGACGATGTACGTGAAGTGCGAGGCCTTCAACCCGCTCTCCTCCGTCAAGGACCGCCTCGCGATCGGCATCATCGAGGACGCCGAACGCCGCGGCGACCTCAAGCCCGGCCAGACCGTGATCGAGGCCACTTCCGGCAACACCGGCATCGCCCTCGCAATGGTCTGCGCCGTGAAGGGCTACCCCTTCGTGGCCGTGATGGCCGATTCCTTCTCCATCGAGCGCCGCAAGCTGATGCGCATCCTCGGCGCGAAGGTGATCCTCACTCCCGCCGCCGAACGCGGCACCGGGATGGTGAAGCGAGCGGAAGAACTCGCCCAGGCCAACGGCTGGTTCCTCACGCGCCAGTTCGACAACCCCGCGAACCCGGCCTACCACCGCAACACCACCGGCCCCGAAATCCTCCGCGACTTCGCCGGCAAGCGGCTCGACTTCTGGATCACCGGCTACGGCACCGGCGGCACCCTCACGGGAGCGGGCGATATGCTGAAGCGCGCGCGCCCCGACATCAAGATTGTCGTGACCGAACCCGAGGTGGCCGCGCTGCTGTCAGGCAAGGAGTGGGCGTCCCACAAGATCCAGGGGTGGACCCCCGACTTCGTGGGCTCGGTGCTCGATCGCAGCCTGTACGATGAGATCGTGCTCGTGAGCGACCTGGAGGCGCGCGACACCGCACGCGCACTCGCCACCCAAGAGGGGATCTTCTGCGGCGTGTCGTCGGGCGGCACCTTCGCCGCCGCACTCAAGGTGGCCGAGAAAGCGCCCAAGGGGTCGGTCCTGCTCGCGATGCTGCCCGACACCGGCGAGCGGTATCTGTCGACGTTCCTGTTCGAGGGGATCAACGAGGGGAGCGACGAGGTGTAGCTGCGATGATCGATGTTGTCATCCTGAGCGAAGCCCGCGAAGCGGGCGGAGTCGAAGGAGCCAATGCCGGCCTCCGCTCCTTCGACTGCGCGGCCTGCGGCCGCTTCCCTCAGGATG
>JAZJZU010000084.1:0-13197 GCA_040389605.1 Gemmatimonadota bacterium | reverse complement strand
TCGAGCCAGCGCAGTCGCGAGAGGCGCCAGGGCTCGTCGTCGCCGTGCCGGACGGCACGCTGCGCCGAGATCGTGAGCGCGATCGGCACCTCGACGCGCTTGCCGTCGGCCGCACGCACGACCGCCTGGCCGCGATACTGTCCGGCCGTTGCGTTCGGCGGCACCATCAGGCCGCACCAGATCGGCGACACGGCCCCCGGCGCGACGTCGACGCGACGATGAAACGGTCGCCCGATCCAGTCCACACCGTCCGTCGTCACGCAGTTGAAGGCGCTCGACGGAATCGTGCGCCCGCCGGGCCCGCGAATCGCCGAGAACTCCACCCGCACGGAGTCGAGCTGCTGGAGCGCCCAGATGCCAAGCTGAAAGGCGAAATACTCGTCGCGATCAGCGGTCCCCGTCACTGCCGTCGGGGCGGAAGACCCGATCCATCGCTGCGGCAGCCGGTCGGTCATCTTGATCGGGCGGGTGCGCTCCTCGGGGAATACCACGAACGGCGCGCCAGCGGCCGCCGTCCGCCGGGCGGCGACCTCCGCCGGGGTCGCGGTGACTTCCATTGGCCAGAGCAGTGACATCGAATCGGCCGATTCGAACGCCACCACGCGAGCCGCGGGCAGGAGGTCCGGCTGCGCCCGCGCGTCGCGATCCCACTGGAGATCGGAGGAGGAGTCGGGTGCGGGATAGGTGATCTTCGGGTAATTGGAACGAACCGACCCGACGTACGGCAGAAAATAGAGGTAATAGTCGCCCACGCCTGCGCGAGGCCGGAACACGATGTCGCCTGAATCGCTGCGCACCGAGAGGGCCAGCAACTGGGTCACGCGGTTGCCCAGCGCGTCGGTGATGATGATCTGCTTCCGCTCGGGTGCAGGATCGCGCCGCCGCCAGGGAATCTGGGCCCGCACCGCCACCAGGTCACGAGTGGAGTCGACCCGGAGCACGACCCGCTGGTTACCGAGCGAATCCTGGTTCCAGCGACCGAGGCGATAGGGCGCCGACTGAGCCCTCGCCGAGCCGGGCAGCAGGAGTCCGGTCGTGGCAGCGAGGAGGAAGGCGAGGCATCGGGTACAGCGGAGGCGTGACATCGAGCGTCTCCGGAGGGTTCTGGGGAGTACGGAACGCCAAGTTTACCACGAGCCGGGCCGATTGGCCCCTCAGTGGGGCCCCGGCTAGTTTCCCCAGTTCAGCGCTGGTTCCTTTCCGGAGTGTGCGTGGCCCCATCTCCCCGAAACGCCCCCGTTATTCTCGCCGTGCTCGATGGCTGGGGATGGCGGCCGTCCACTGAAGGCAATGCCATTGCCCTGGCGAACACCCCGGCCTGGGATCGCCTGGTGGCGAACGCTCCACTCACGTTGCTCGAGGCGAGCGGGTTGCGGGTCGGGCTGCCGGAGGGGCAGATGGGCAACTCCGAGGTCGGCCACCTCAACCTGGGTGCCGGCCGGGTGGTTCCTCAGGACCTGGTCCGGATCAACGAGAGTATCCGGTCGGGCGACTTCGGGAAACTCCCCGGACTGGCCACGCTCGCGGCTGAAGTGCGTCGCAGCGGCGGCACGCTCCACCTCGCGGGGCTGCTCGGGAATGGCGGCGTCCACGCGTTCGCGTCTCACCTGGTCGCATCGATCGAAGCCTTCATTGCCCTCGGCGTGTCGCGGATCGCAATCCACGGCTTTCTCGACGGCCGCGACTCACCCCCCAAGTCGGCCGCAGGATTCGTCGCGGCACTTGAGCGGGAGATCGCGCGGGTCGGGGGCGGCCGCACGGTGCTCGCGACCCTCACCGGGCGCTACTTCGCGATGGACCGTGACAGGCGGTGGGAACGGACCCGGCTCGCGACCGACGCGATGCTGCACGGCGTGGGGCAGCCTGTCACCAATGCCGTCGAGGCCATCGAGGCCGCGTACGCCCGGGGTGAGACAGACGAGTTCATCAAGCCGCTCATCCTGACCGCCGACGGTTCCCCTGTTGCGACCATCGGGACCGGTGACGCCATCTTCTTCTTCAACTACCGTTCCGACCGGATGCGGCAAGTGGTGGCCGCGCTTGCCGTGCCGGGATTCGATGGGTTTGATCCGGACGCTCCGGCATCCCTGCCCGCGCTCACGATGACCCAGTACGACGAGACGTTCCCGATCCCCCAGCTGTTCGCGCCGTTTTCGATGGTTCGAATCCTGGCCGAGGTACTCAGCGTCGTAGGGAAGAGCCAATTCAGGACAGCGGAGACCGAGAAGTATCCGCACGTCACCTATTTCTTCAATGGGGGGCACGAAGCGCCCTGGCCCGGCGAAGAGCGCGAACTGGTACCATCACAGAAGGTGGCCACCTATGATCTCGCGCCGGAGATGAGCGCCGCAGGCATTACCGACGTGCTGACCCGTGCGGTGGCGCGCGGTGAGCACGACTTCTATCTCGTGAACTTTGCGAATGCCGATATGGTGGGTCACACCGGCGTGATGCCGGCCGTCATCAAGGCGGTCGAAGCGGTCGACGCGTCGCTCGCGCGGCTCCTGCCGGTCGTGGAGCGTGCCGGCGCCCGGCTCCTGGTGACGGCCGACCACGGGAATGCCGAGCAGATGATCGACCCGGAGACCGGTGGGCCGCACACCGCGCACACCACGAATCCGGTACCGTTTCTGAACGTCGGCGACGATGCCCGGGGGCTTCGCCCCGGCGGCGCGCTGTGCGACGTTGCACCAACCATTCTTGCCCTTCTCGGCCTGGAGCAGCCAGCCGAGATGACCGGGCGTTCCTTGCTGCTCTGACGGGTGTCTGTGATGCGCTGGATTCTGCTGGTGGTGCTGGTGATGGCGGGGATGGTGTCGACGGCCGACGCACAGGTCGGCTACGACCCTGCGCTCTCCCCTTACCACGACATTCTGCACGGACGATTCCTCGAACTCACTGCGGGCAAGGTGATGGGGAGCGGGGGCAACATCCCGGTTGGCCCGCGCGATGGTGCCATCTTCGGGGCCCGGGTGGACTTCCGCGCCCGGAACACCATTCAGGTGTCATTCGGCGGCTGGTATGCCAACACGGTGCGCAATATTGTCGATGCGGACGACTCGGTGGCCACGCGCGTCAAACCGGCGATTCCTCATCATCTGTATGGCGGCGAAATCGCGCTGCAGTTCAACCTCACTGGCGGCAAGACCTGGCACGACGTCGCGCCGTTCGTCGGACTCGGGCTGGGCGTGGTGAAGGGCCAGAAGACGCCCGCGGCCGACACCTCCGGCTACACCTTCGGCACGAAGCTCTTCTTCGCCCCGTTCCTCGGCGGCAGGATGATGCTGGGGCAGCGCGCCTTCCTGAAGGTCGAGGGAAAGGCATTCTTCTGGAGCATCAAGTACCCGGTCAGTTACGCCGAGGAACCCAGCAAGCAGCCGGGCACAGGCGATGTGATCAATGCCGTGAACGTGAGCGGACGCCGGAGTCAGTACGTGCCGGCGCCGGTGCTGCAATTCGGCCTCGGGTACGCCTTCTAGTTCCCCGTGCCCTGCTCACTGACCCGGACGTTCACCTTCTACGCGACCCACGGCTACCCGGGTAGTGATGTGCACGGGCACCACTACCGGATCGGCGTGACGGTGACGGGACCGCTCGATCCCGTGCGGCGGATGGTGATCGACCTCGATGCGCTTGACGGGATTCTGACCGAAGCGGTCACATCACGGCTCGATCACCGCCATCTTAACGACACCATTCCGGCCTTTCGCGATGGATCGCGGTGGCCCAGCTGCGAAGCGCTGGCGGAATGGTGCTGGCAGGAGATCGCCAGCCGTCTCCCCGGTCAGAGCCGGCTTGAACGCATCCGAGTTGCCGAAGACGACACCCTGTGGGCGGATTGCACCGGCACCGCCTGACCCAGCAGTTCCCACGCCCGGAGGTTCCCGTGGCACCTCGAATCGCAATGCGCTCCCGGGCAGTCGCCCTGGTCGCGCTCCTGCTTCCCGCCGTGGCCGCGCCGATGGCAGCCCAGCGCACCCACGATGAGTCCCGGCTCGTCATCGGGGTGGCCGGTGGATGGATCGGTGGCAAGGATCTCTGGGCCGTGCAACAGCCCGTGAACGCTTCGGCCCCACGCCAGGATGTGTTCGACATCCATCGGGCGCTCCGCTCGAATATCACGCTCGCCGGGCAGGGCACCTACTTTCCGTCGCCGCATATCGGAATCACTGCCGAGGCCACGTACCTCGGAATCGGAACGCGCGACCAGTGTGCGCTGGTTGACCCGACGGGCGACTTCGTCAACGAGGCGGCGTGCCGGAGCATCAACGGCAACGATCGCTCGGCCTCGGGAGTTGCCCTGATGGGGGGCGTGATGTTGCGACCGCTGTCCCGCTCACTCTTTCAGCCGTATTTCCGTGCGCTGGGTGGGCTGTCGCTGGTGCCCCGGAGTACCGTCGAGCTGGTCGCGGTCTACGGCACGGCCTCGGAAGGTGCGCTGCCCATCTACTTCGCGAGCAAGTCCCACGAGGTGCGGCCCACGGGAACGCTGGGCTTCGGTATCGCCACGGCACCGCGGGCTGGCTATCAGGTGCGCGTGGAGGTTCGCAACACCTGGATCGGGCTGCCGGTGATCACCGGGCCGAACCCGAGCGAGGCGATGGTGGGACGGACAAAGTCCAAGTACATCGCGCTGCCGAGCATCACCCTGGGATTTGATGTCGTGCTGGAGAAGCGGCGGGGCCGTCGGTACTGACGGCCCGCGCGTGACACCGCCCGGCCGCCTTTCCGTGCAGGAGGCCGCGAACGCCATCGTGGCGGCCGTGGCGGTGCAGCCCACCCTGCGCATTCCGCTGGCCAACGCCGTCGGTCACGTCCTCGCGGAGGATGTGACCGCGGCGATTTCGCTTCCCCCATGGACCAACGCCGCGATGGATGGCTACGCCGTGCGTGCGGCGGATGTGAAGGGCGCGACGCCCACAGCTCCGGTCACATTACGGGTCGTGGGCGTTTCCGCGGCCGGCGACTCGCCGACGCGCGGGCTGCTGCCGGGTGAGGCGATCCGGATCTATACCGGTGCACCGGTTCCGGACGGGGCCGACTCCGTCGTGCGTCAGGAGGACAGTGATCGCGGAGTGGATGCGGTTGTGGTGCACGACGATCGCGATGCGGGAATGAATCTGCGCGGTGCAGGCGGGGACATCGCACGCGGCGCTGTGGCGCTGCCTGCGGGCGCCGAGGTCGGGCCGCACCAGCTCGCACTGCTGGCCGCGCTGGGAGTGGCGCATCCCGTAGTGCATCGCAAGCCGCGCGTCGGGATCCTGGTGAGCGGTGATGAACTGGTCTCGCTCGACCAGCAGGAGGAGATTCTGGACGGCACCCGCCTCTCGGATGTCAACGGGCCGGCGCTCGCAGCACTGGTGCACGCGGCAGGTGGCGTGCCCGTGGCGCTCGGGATTGTGAGGGATGATCCCGACGCGCTCACCCAACGGGTGATGGCAGCGCAGGACATTGACCTGCTGATCACTGCTGGTGGCGTGAGTGTCGGCGATCACGATTATGTACACGCGGTGATGGCGAGACTGTACGTCAGCCCGCTGGTGCAGCGCGTCCGGCTGCGCCCCGGCGGCCCCACGACGTTCGGGGTGATGCCCGATGGCCGGGGGTGGCTCGCGCTGCCAGGGAATCCCGTGAGTGCAATGGTCACGTTCGAGCTGTTTGCGCGGCCGGCGATCCGGAAGATGGCCGGGCAGCGGGTCCCGCAGCGCCGGATGATCCGGGTGGTGGTCGACGACGTCGTCCGCCGCGACGCGGTACTCGATCAGTACCTCCGGGTGGTGCTCGAATATCCCGTCGATGGCGGACTCCCGCGCGCCCGGCTCACTGGCCCACAGGGGTCGGGAATGCTCACGAGCGTCGCGCGCGCGGATGCGCTGCTGCACGTCGATGCGGGGACGGACGGAGTCGCGCGGGGAACGACGCTGCTCGCAGTCCCGTTCGGCGCGAGTCGGTGACCCTAGGAGCTGCTCGACTTCTTGCTCGGCACCTTGGCGCCCTTCTCGCGTGCCTCCGAGAGACCGATCGCAATCGCCTGCTTGCGACTCGTCACCTTGGCGCCACTGCCACTGCGCAAGGTCCCCTTCTTCTGGCGGTGCACGGCGCTTTCAACTTCCTTGCTGGCGGCCTCGCCGTAGCGCTTCTTCTTCGATGCTGACATGGTCGTGCCTCGTGCTCGAGAAAACCGTGATCCTTCCGCTGGTGCCGCTCAACCGGCGCGGGTCTCACCGCCAAGCAGCGTGAGTATCTCTCCCGTGACATACGACGAATCGATTTCCGACGCGAAGTAGACGAACGCCGGCGCAACTTCCTCCGGCTGGCCGGGTCGTCGCATCGGCGTGCCGGCCCCGTGACGGGCGCCCTCGCGCGCAGGCTTGTCAGCCACGTTCAGGGGCGTCCAGATTGGCCCTGGCGCCACACAGTTGACCCGAATTCCGCGGGTCACGAGTGCCTGGGCCAGGGACTTGGTGAAGGCGTGAATGGCCCCCTTGGTCGACGCATAGTCCAGCAGTTCGCCATTGCCCTCGAGTCCGGTGATCGAACCGGTGTTGATGATCGCGCTGCCCTTCGCGAGATGCGGCAGCGCAGCGCGCACCATATGGAAGTATCCGAAGATGTTGGTCCGGAAGGTGCGTTCCCACTGGGCGAGCGTGACATCCTCAGGCCGCGACCGGTGCTGCTGATAGGCGGCGTTGTTCACCAGCAGGTCGAGCGCGCCGAAGGTGTCCATCACGCGCCGGATGGCACGCGCGGCGAAGGCCGGCTTGCTGACGTCGCCTTCGATCCGCAGCGCGCGTTGACCTTCGGCCTCAATGGCCCGTACCGTTTCCTGGCCGTCCGTCCGCTCGGCGCGGAGATGGCAGATGGCGACATCCGCCCCCTCGCGAGCAAACAGCACGGCCACGGCGCGACCGATTCCGGAATCACCCCCGGTGATCAGCGCCGTTCGCCCCGCCAGCTTGCCCGATCCCCGGTATCCTGGTGCGAGATGCCGGGGACGCGGCCGCATTCTGGATTCGAGCCCGGGACGGCGCTGATGCTGGGCCGGGAAGGGTGACTTCGGTTCCGGTTTCGCCCGCGGCGGGCGCGGTTTCGAAGACTTCGGCATCACACCCTCCAGGGTCGTGAGAGCGGTCTGCGCCCGCCGCAGGGGCGAGTGGCGTCACCCCACCCCACCCCCGCGACAACCGCGCGATGCTCAGTGCTGCTGCTGTCCGCTCGCGCTCGCCTGATCGCGATCGGACTGGTGTGAGGTACCATTGCCGCGACCCGATGCACTGCGGCCGCGGTTACCCGAGCCAGAACGACTTGCACTGCGCTCATCGTGGTCCGAGGTGTCGCGGTCACTCACCTTCAGCCGATTCTGGACGTCCCTGACGCCCGAGCACGACTCGACGCAGTCCTCGGCCCAGCGCTTGGTTTCACGGTCGGGCACCGTACCGGAGAGCGTCACCTCGCCCCCCTTCACGGTCACCTCAATTTCGCTGGCGTCGATCTGTCCGTCCTGCGAGAGCGCCTCGCAGACATCTTCACGCGTCCGGTCGTCTGAACGCTGATACCCCTTGGGACCGCGACCGGTGTGTTCACCTCGTGACGAGCCGTAGCGCTGCTGACGGCCGGTGGTCGAGCCGTGCCACTGTTCCTCCTGCTGCCCCCGGTACCCGCTGCGCCAGTCACCGTCCTGACGATCCCATTGCTGCGACCGCTCACGATCCCAGCCGGTGTATTGCTCGCCAGAGCGATCCGGCGACCCGTAACGCGCCCCATCGTAGCGCTGGCCGTCCTGCTCATACCCGCGACCCCGAAACTGCCGGCTCTCGCCCCGCCCCGCTCCGCCACGCCACCGGGATCCGTCATCGCGGTACCCGCCGCCGCCTTCGTCGTAGCGGTAGTCACCCTCGGCACGATCCGCATCGTAGTGATCGTATTCGTCGCCGAACATCCACTGCCGACCCGATGGACCGTATCCCTGGTTCCCGTTTCCGCTGCTACCGTCAGGACGCCAGTCGTCCCGATACCGCTGACCACCCTGCCGGTAACGCCCGCCGGAAGACCGGTTGCTTCGACCTGGTTCGTATTGGTTGTGATGTTGCGAATTGTGTCGCATAACCTGCTCCTCTGCGTGGAAAATGTTTTCAGTTGCTGCAGCAGAATGATCTGCATTGCACTTTGTACGACGACCTGCCTCGCGCTGATTGCACGACGTTCACGACTGCGTCGCGACGTCGCGGGTCGTGCGGCACCGATGATGTTTCAGCGCGCAATTGTGGCAAGGGATGGTGACTGTCCGCAGGCGAATCACAGCAGGAGTGATGGCGACGAAAAAGGCCTCCATCGGTTCAGATGGAGGCCTCCGTTTCCGGTGATGCGGTTGCTCAGCGCAACGCTGACACCGCGGCGCGACGCATCAGCACCTCCTGCTGACCCACGCGCGGCAGCGCCATCCGGTCGTGCTCGCCTTCCGGTTCGCGCTGCGCTTCCAGCAGGGCGCGGTAGGCCGAATCGCCAACCTGCGTCCAGGCGAGGCTCACCGAGTCACCCGAAACGCCCAGCACCGGGAACGTGGCGGCCACACCGGGCTCCGACACCCTGAAGCGCTGGCCGAAGGTCGCGCCGCCATCGTCGGAGACCGTCAGGAACACTCCCGGCAGCCCCTGATGGCCGCCATCCCAGCCAATGACCACGCGCCCGTCGGTGAGGCCGAGCTGAATGTGGGCTGGCTGCGCTGTGGAGGCGGTGTCGATCGGCGTACTCTGCCACGTGGTGCCACCATCGGCGGACTTCGCGTACCAGACACCGGCAGCACCCGGTTTGCCGGTCCACCAGGAGAGGTGCACGGTGCCGATGCTGTCGACCCGCAGCGAGGGGCCTGCGTGCGGGCACCCGGGGAAGACCCAGTTGTCGGCGTGGGGACGCACTGGCGTGCTCCAGCTCTTGCCGTAATCCTTGCTCGCCATCACGACGATATCGCGAATGTCTCCCGGCAGCACTGCGCGCCACGCGATGTAGAGGGTGCCATCAGGCGCGAGCGCGAGCGCAGTCCGACAACACGGGCAGGTCGGGTCGCCATACACGCGCCGGGCGGGCTCCCAGGTCCGTCCGCCGTCGCGTGAGACGCGCAGCCACACCCCCGCCTCGGAGGGGTTGTTGTTCAGCCACGAGGCGTACACGGTGCCATCGGGGCCAGCGATGAGGGCGTGGAAGGAATGCGATCCGAACGCCGCCCCCTCGTTCACGCTCACCGGGGCGCTCCAGCTGGTGCCGCCGTCATCGCTCCGCGCAAAGCGCAATGCACTGGCCGGGTAGCGCCCGCCCACGTCCTTTCCCACTGTGTAAAGCGTGTAGAGCACGCCGTTGGGACCGGCGGCCATTTGCGGTGGCGCCTCCCCGTGCGGTTCGATGCCCCCCAGCGGATCACGCAGGCCAGACGTGAGCACCTCCCCGTCGGGGCGCTCACTGCGCACGTAGAGCGCGCCCTCCCCACCCTCGCCGGTGCCGGCCACCCAGGAGAGCACCCGGGTTCCGTTGCTGGTGACGAGGAACATCGGGGTGGCTCCGTTGCTCGTCGCCTCCGACACGACGTGCGTGGCGCCGAACGGAGACGCCGCCGGCGGCGCCTCCTTCGCGCAGCTGGCAACCAAAACCGTGCCCAGCATCCAGCCTATCCAGCGGTTCATCGGTTCAACCTCAATCCGGCGTAGAAGGTCCGGCCGTCAGACGGTTCGTACCACTTGCCGGCCGAGTTGTCGACCTGCACGGAGCCGGAATAGTGCGTGTTGGTCAGGTTGTCCCCTGCCACGAACGCCGTGACTCCGGCGGACGCCATCGCATATTCGGCCCGGAGACCGAAGGTGGTCCAACCCTGGTTCTTCACCGTGTTCGCGCTGTTCACATAATAGGACTGCGGGACCCAGTCGACCGACGGGCTGAGCGTGAATCCCGACGGGTGGAGGTAGCGCACGGCCGCGTGCACCACGTGCTCCGGAACACCGGGAATCTGGTTGCCACTGAAGATCGAGTCCTTCACGAAGCGATTGCGCCCGAGCGTGTAACTGGCCTCGAAGGTCACCGCGTCGCCACCACCGGCCTGCGTGAGCAGCCCCAGCAGGGCCGTGTAGCTGGCGCCCACTTCGATGCCGGAGTGCCGGCTGCGCGTGGCATTGCGATAGGTCGGCACCGTGAACGGCGCGTTGGGGAAAGGCTGGATGTTGAGATTGAGGATCTCGTTGCGCAGCTCGATATCATACAGCGACACATCCCAGACGAACCCGCCCTGCCGGCCTCGCGTGCCGATCTCGTACTGCCAGGCATTCTGCGCCTTGACATCGACAAATCCCGGGATGGCGAGCGAATTCAGTTCGAGCAGCAGCGGTGGCTCGGTGGTCCGTGTGACGTTGGCAAAGAGCTGCTGGCGGGATCCCGCGAGGTCCACGAGGATGCCGACGCGCGGCAGCACGGCCTCAAATACCTTGCGGTCGCTCTGGTCGCCGTTGCTGAGGAAGTGATCTTCGGTGCGCCGTGTCTGGCGGGAGTACCGCAATCCCCCGATGAGCGTCACCGCGTCGCTCACCGACAGTCCATCCTCGGCGTAAACCGCGACACCTCCAGCGTGATCGGTCTGGTCCTTCGTCAGGGCGCCGTGCTTGCCCACGACATTCTCATACTGGCGGTTGTCCATATTGAGCCGACTGGGCTGCACGCCGAGGGTGAAGCGATTGCCCTTCCCCGCGAGGTCGGCACTGTTTTCGTAGCGCACCTCGGCACCGAGATCGCGGCTCTGCTGCGCGATGACCTGGAAGATCGGGTGATCGATGTCGCGATACTGGAAGTACGGAGAGATCTCCACGCGCTGCGTGGGCGACAGCTGGGTCCGGAGCTGGAGCCCGATGTGATGCAGGTCGTAGTCCCGACCCCAGCGGTTGGCCTTGTTCCCCGCATCAGCGGCCCGCGGGCTGCTCGCGAAATCCGCCGCGCTCAGCGAACCGGGGAGGTGCTCGTTCACGTGGGCGTAGAAATAGAACGCGCGCACGTCGGTCCGATCCGACAGCAGGTATCCGATATGCGCATTCACCCGCGTGCGCCCCTGGTCGGCCCAGTCGCGGTAGCCATCGAGTGATGTGCGCGTCACACTGCCGTAGTAGTCGAACCGCCCGTTGTTGCCCCCGCTGGCGAGCTGCCCCTTCTTGAAGCCGAAGGCACCCCCCTCTGCCGTCACGTCAATCGGCTTGGCCGAATAGCCGGTGCGCGTCTGGAGGTTGATCGCGCCACCCATCGTCGAGCCGCCGTACCGGAACGCATTGCCGCCCTTGTACACCTGGATCGCGTCGGTGGTCATCAGCTCGAGCGACTCGAAGTCGGTGAAACCGTCGGCATTGCGGTAGGGCATTCCGTTGACGAGGACATTGACCCCGCGCATATGGAAGTTGTTCCGGAGCCCCGAACCGCGAATCGACAGCTGGCTCTCGTCGGCGGCGCCGAAACGCGGGGCCACCCAGACGCCCGGCACGAACCGGAGGACATCCTTGAGGTTGGCCTGGCGCGTCGAGGCAATCACGGCCGGTTCAATCATCGCGACGCCGCCGGGCTGGCGCGTCAACTCCTTCCGCGATTCGGCCAGCTCGGCCTTGGAGCCGAAGACCGTGACCTCCGGGAGCCGCACGGTGTCACGACTGGTACTCTGGGCGAGGAGCGGGGTGGTGCCGAAGATGCCCGCCACGACGAGGGCACCTGCGATGATCGATCTTCCAGACATTGATACTCATCCTCCGGGCCCGCCGAGCGGAGTCGACGGACACACTTGATGCTGACGGCAGTGGCCGACCCCGAAGGGGGGCGGTCGAGTGAACGCAGTCGAGGGGCCGAGTGGCCCCGGGCATCACGCGAGGGGCGGAGCGGTCTTCGGAGGGAGGCGGTAGAGGGCAGCGGCCGCCGGGATGTCTGACTCCACGGCTCGCCACAGGGGAGCCCGAACGGGCGCGACCAGTGCGAGTGTGCGCACCAGCGGATCGGGAGACGACGCGACCGCTGGCAGGTGACAGGAGCCGAGGCAGGTGCAGTGCTGGCTGGCATCGTGCTGGTGCCCCGACTGCTCGTGACCGCCGTGCTGGTGCGCCGCGATGACCGGTGTCGTGGCTGGGCAGGGGTGCAACACCGCCAGTGCCTGACCCCCGAGCGGCGGGGAGGCGATCAGCAACAAGGCGGCAAGCCAGCGGTGGGGACGACGCATCGGGATCACGACTCCAAGGTAGCCCGGCGGGTTTCGGAGTGGGAGCGGCACCGTGCCCCGGGTGCCCCGGCAGCCGCCTCTCACTAGCTTTCGCCCCTATGAACAACCTCAAGACCTTCGTGCTCCTTGCCGGCCTTCTGGCCCTGTGTCTCGTGGTCGGCCAGCTGCTTGGCGGGGCGGGCGGCCTGCTGATTGGCGGAATGTTCGGGCTCGTCGGAACGGTGGGCTCCTACTGGTTTTCCGATCGGATGGTGCTGCGGGGCTACCACGCAAAACTGGTGACCGAGGCGGAAGCTCCAGAGCTCTTCGCGATGGTTGATCGCTTGCGCCAGCGCGCGGGTCTCCCTATGCCACGCCTGGCCATCGTCCCGGAACCGCAGCCCAATGCCTTCGCCACTGGCCGCTCGCCGCGGCACGCCGTCGTGGCCGTGACCCAGGGGGCGCTGCAGCTGTTGCCGAGCGAGGAACTCGAGGGTGTGCTCGCCCACGAACTTGGCCACGTGCTGTGGCATCCGATCGGAGCAAACTTTCGCGATGCCGACTTCACCGCCTCGTCGAAGCTCGAGGTGGAGGCGAATCGGTTTGCCGCCGACTTGCTGATGCCGGAGTGGATGGTGCAGGCCGCGATGGGCGCAGTTGGCTACGCACCCGTGAAACTGGCCTCGATGTTCGACGTTTCGACAGCCTCGATGAGCTACCGACTGCGTCAGCTGAAGCTCCTGTGAGCGCGAGCACCGACGCGAATCCTCCTCTGGATTCCAAAGAGCAAAACACGATCGACAAGATCGACCTGGCGCGACCCACGTCGCTCGGCGAGGTACTCAACCGCCGTCGGCACCTCGGCTATTGGCTCGGCGGTGGTTCGATCGCCGGCTTCTGTGCGTTGGCAGGATTCACCCTCTGGAGCCTGCATCAGATCTCGAAGGAGCCGTGGCTGAGTATGGACTTCCACCGGTTCTGCGTGATTGCCGCCG
>JAZJZU010000083.1:0-11352 GCA_040389605.1 Gemmatimonadota bacterium | reverse complement strand
GCCCACCCGGCCTTGGCTTCATGGCAGAGGGAAACGGATGAAAGACACTCGCCGTCCAAACTACGGCCTGGACGCTCCGCTGGTAGTGCGGAACCTGCTCATTGTGGGGGCGCTGGGTATGCTCTCGCTGGTCACGCGGCTGCTGGGTTTGTGGTCGAGGCAAGACCCGATCGCCTCGATCGCCAGGCCGCTGATGGGGGCCGGGCTGAGCTGCGGCGCGATGGCCTTGTGGATGATTTACGACAGCAAGATCGGCAAGGTGCGCGAGCGCGAACAGTATCTCGACAAGATTGCCTGGCGTGGTGATGAGCGCGTGCTGGATGTGGGGTGCGGGCTGGGATTGTTCCTGATCGGCGCCGCCAGGCGGCTCTCCACTGGCCGCGCGGTCGGAATCGACAAGTGGCAGGCCGAGGATCTCAGCGGCAACAACGCTGCGGGAGCACTCGACAACGCGATGATCGAAGGCGTGGCCGACAAGGTCGAGGTGCAAACCGGCGATGCACGGCAGTTGCCATTCGACGACGCGAGCTTCGATGTCGTCCTCTCGAGCATGGCGCTGCACAACATCTACAACGCCGGCGAGCGGCAGACCGCGGTGCGCGAAATCGCGCGGGTGCTCGCGTCGGGCGGGCGCGTGCTGATCCTGGACGTGCGCCACACCAGGCAATACGCCGCCACGTTGCGCGATGCCGGCCTCGACGCCCGGTGCGTTCAGGGGGCCTTCTCGTATCTGCTGATGGTGATCACGTTCGGGATGATGCAGTTCGGATACGTGAGCGGCAACAAGCCATGACGTGCAGCAGACAGCGCCAAAGAAGGCGACGTGTCCCGGCTGCGGGCCCGCAGCCGACTTGACCGAGCCGGTGCCCGATCGCTTCGAGGAAGACCTCAGTGCGGGGGGCTGGCACCACCTGCCGATGTCCCCAATATTCTTGTGAGACGTGCCGCGACCCTGCAAGGTATGCGGGGCGTTACGCGATCACGGTAATTCCACTCCGGGAGGCATCATGGCGTTCGCATTCGGCATAGAGGATCTGCTGGCATACCTGGATCGGGACCGCTCGCAATGGCATGAGTGGTTCCGCGAGCACGGGACAGCGGCACTCGCGGTCGATCTCGGTGCCAACAGCTCCGGTCGGATACGGACGGTGGGTGAGCTGGTACGGCATATCTTCTCTGCCGAGAAGCGATACGTGCAGCGCTCACTGCAGGTGCCGCTGATGGACACCTCGGTCATTCCAGCCGACGATGTGGAGGCGCTGTTTGCCTTCGGTCTCGAGAGTCGGCGGGCGCTGCGCGAGTTGCTGGCGTCCTTTCCCGACACCGAGTGGGACGCGCCGCGCGAGATGTCGTTCGACGGGCACACCCGCACCGTGACATCGCGGAGAATGGTGTTGCAGGCCATCACACACGAGCTGCGACACTGGGCCCAGGTGGCGACCTTTCTTCGCCAAGCCGGCTATGACCCCGGGGTTCACGATTTCATCGCCTGACGGTGCTCCGAACAACCGCGTCAGGCCGCAGCGGGATCGTGTGCCGCACGTCCGCGCGATGGCTTTGGGGCTGGTCCTTCTTGGGGTCCTGGGATCCGGAGGCTGTAGCTCGCCGGGGCCTCAGACGGGGAAACGCGCACGCTCCGCCCAACTCCCTGCGGAGCCGCCGACGTTTGGTCAGAACTCATCGTTTACCCTGAACGGGGCGTCGATCACCCTCGTCGACGGCGTGTCGAGCGTGCCAATCGAGAACTCCTCTGCCAGGACCACAACCCGCTATCTGGGCAGGGAGGCGGAGGGAGACCTGAATGGCGACGGACTGGAGGATGTGGCCTTCTGGATCGCGCAGGATGCTGGCGGGAGCGGTACCTTCTATTACGTGGTTGTCGCGCTGAAAAATCCTTCGGGATACACCACAACCAATGCATTTCTGGTTGGCGACCGAATAGCCCCGGAGTCCTTGCAAGTCCGCGCCGACGCTCGGGAGCTCCACGTGAATTTCCTTGGACGAGCGCGAGGTGAGCCCATGACCGCTCCGCCTTCGGAGCCCAGCGTGCTGCTGCTCAAGGTCACGCCGGACGGGAAACTGGAAGGGTTGATGAGCTGACCCCTGCCTGGTGAACGGATGGGTGCGAACTGGCGATCCCCACCCCGGAAGGCCCGTCCTCGATTTGTGGTAGTCAGCGTTGGCTAGCAGATCTCTCGTGGAGGAAGCCATGGCCACACCCATTGCCGTACCCCGTCCACGTCGACGCGCTGACATTGCGCTGGTCGCTGGGAGTGTCGCACTGCTCGGGCTGCAGGTCTGGAACCTTCTTCACTGGGTGCGGGCCTTCGGCCGCGGGGGTACTCAGGCGGAACGCGCCGATCTCTACCTTCACGGATTTCCACTGGGCGTGAGCAAGCTGGGCACGTCGGGCCTTTCCTGGATGTTTCTTCTTGTGGCCACGATCAGTCTCCTGGCGGCGATCGTGGTGGGACGGCCCCTTGCAGGCCGCGCGCGTGCGGGGATCCTGTTGCTCATCGTGGGCAACGCACTTCTGGTGCTCTGGTACTTGTTCACTCTTCTGTAGGGCCGCTGCGCAAGGGTGGCAGTCACGCGGCAGAAGCCGATGACTCCTCTTCCGCCTTGCGCAGGGTCCTCACGAACTCGGCAAATGGCATTGGCCTCGCGAACAACCAGCCTTGCGCGAACTGCACGCCGCGCTGGCGGAGATACTGTGCTTGCACTTCGGTTTCGACGCCCTCCGCAACCATCTTCAGGTTGAGCGACTTCGCCATTTCGATGATATGCGGCACGACCTGGCTGGTGGCCGCCTCCTTCTCGAGGGTCTCGACGAAGCACTTGTCGATCTTGAGATAGTCCAGCTTGACGCTCTCCAGGTAGGAGAGGCTCGAATAGCCCGTTCCGAAATCGTCGATCGCGATTTCGATTCCACGGCCGCGAATCTCATCAAGCACGCTTCGAACTGCTTCCGCCTTCATGAACACGCGTTCCGTGACCTCCACGATGAGGTTGCCCGGCCCAGCACTGATCCGGCCCCGCAAGGTATCGAGGCACACGAGGGTCTGTTCTGACTGCAGGTCAGCCGCCGACAGGTTGATCGCAATGTGGAATCCTGGGTGATGTGCAAGGAGATCCTGCACGTCATCCGCGATGATCGCCATCACCCGCTCGGTGACCCGCTGGATGAGGTTGATCTCCTCGGCAACCGCGATGAACACATCGGGGCGGATCAATTCGCCATTCGGCCGCCGCCAGCGGATCAAAGCCTCCGCTCCGACCCATCGGCCGGTGCTCAGGTCGACCACGGGCTGGTACTCGAGGAAGAACTCGTTGCGCTTGAGCGCCACCTTCAGCACGGCGGGGAGCGCCAGCTGTTGCCGAGCGAGGTAGACGACTGCCCACGCGAGCACGATTCCCGCCAGTACGCCGATCGGCACCAGGACGAGCGCGAAGCGGCGCAGGCCCGCGTTCACACTGGCGGTCGAGACCGCTGCGTAGGCCGAGAATCCATATTTTGGCGAGTGCTTGACCGTCACGAGCGAGCCGCCGTCGGAAAACCGCGCATCGGCCCGTCCGCCGGCAAGCTCGATCCATTCCGGCTCGAACACACCCCGATGCAGGATTACGGACCTGGTGTAGTCGGAGACGACGCCGATCGAGAGATGGGATTCTCCCACGAACACGTTGAGTGGGAGACTGGGGTGGATCGCGACCGTATAGCCGCTTGCGACATCGGTGGAAACCAGGAACCGCTCGCCGGGCAGCACGGGAAACTCGACGGATGTCCGGATCGCCGTGCCGTAGCGTGTCACATAGGTGGGAGGACCGATCGGCGTGTCGTGGTGACCATAGGAAGAGCAGAGCAGCCGGTTGTCCCGCACATATCCCACGGCCTGGACCTGCTCCGACGCGAGATCCAGCTTGCCCATCAGCCGGATGTTCTCCGCGGAACAGGGGTCTGCCGAGTGAGCGGACGCGAGGGCCTTGAAAATGATGAAGGTCTGGTCGGTCGACTCCTCACTTCGGCGCAGGACATCCTGCGCGAGCGAGGCGACCGTCGCCATCTGCTCGTTGAAGCTCTGCTTCCACGCGAGGAAGAGCGAGATGGAGATCGGCACCGAAATGGCGATCAGGCCGGTGACGAGCGCGAGCGCAACGGCGACCTTCTTGTTCATTCACCCTCCGCGTCGAGAGATCAGAGAGGTCAACGCGCACGCCGCTGCAGGGCCTGGAACAGGGCAGGGCTTCCTCGCCCTGCTCCCTGGCACTTTCTGGCGGTCACGCCGTGCGGCACGCTCAGCAGCTTGGGGACAAGTTGGTCGGTCGGGATGCTCGAAATGTAGCAGGACCTCCCGGGCCACACCGCAAGTCCACAGCTGTCAGGACCCGGTGTTCCAGTGGCCGCCGGGCGCGCCGTTCGTCCGTTGCCCGGGTCGATCGCGGGAGGGGTCGAGCCGCGTTTTCTGGAGCGGAGCCTTGACGCCTCGGCCCCGTCGTCGTAGCTAACGAAGGGAAGGGCGGGGCGGGGCACAGTCCCCAGTCTGATTCGCGAGAACCGATTATGCCTGCACGCAAGACAGACAAGACTGCGAAGCCCGGCGTGGGGAAGTCCTCCAGGCGCGCAGCGGCGGAAGGCAAACCCGCCTCGGCGTTGCCGGAGACGATGCTCACCGGCAAGGCAAGCCCCGCGAAGCCGGCGGAAGGTGACCAGCCGGTCTTCGCCTACATCGCCAGCCTGCCACAGCCCCAGCGAGGCATCGCCGAACGAATCGATGCGCTGGCGGCCAGGACGCTTCCCGGCCTGCGGCGCTCCGTGAAGTGGGGTATGTCATACTATGGCGTGGGCGATGGGTGGTGCTTCTGTTGCGGCGGATTCAGTCAGCACGTGAAGCTGATGTTCGTGAACGGCACGATGCTGACGCCGGTGCCTCCGGTGACGCCGGTGGCAATGGGGAAGTCGACGCGGGGAGTGGAACTCGAATCTGTGGAAGATCTCGACGAACGCCAGGTCGCGGCGTGGATGAAACAAGTCACGGCTTTGCCAGGCGTCGGAGGCAAGAAGCGCAAGGAGCGAGACCGTCGGCCGACGGCCTGACGCGTCAGCACTGCAGCCGAGGCCGCACCGGGGTGTGCAGCCCGCTATAGTCTTCTGAGGTCCGGGCCGCCCGCCCCACGCCTCGCAGCAACAACGCAGAACCTTCGCTGGGGCTGTCCACACGCATCCCACTCACTTGACAAGGATCTCTATGTCAGCCGCGCGCTCCCTTGGTCTCTGTCTCGTCCTTGCTGCCTGCGGGAAGTCTCCCGCGCCACCGGCGCAGACCGCAGTGCAACCACCCTCCTCGCCCACCGCACCGTCGCCGAGTGCGATCTCGCACGGCGAGGCGCCGATCGGCGCCGCGCTCACTGCCCCCGATCGGGCCGCGGATGCCCCTCCGCTCCCCGCAACGCGGCATCAGCACGCGCGGCTGGTCACGGCCCACGTGCGTCACGAGATCGCCCCGGGCGTCGTGTACGAAGCCTGGACCTTCGATTCGATGGTTCCCGGACCCACGTTCCGGCTCCGGGTGGGGGATACGCTCGATTTCACCCTGGTCAACTCGGCGCCGATGCCCCATTCGATCGATTTCCACGCCGCCGAGATCGCGCCCGACCGCGCCTATCGAAACGTGATGCCCGGAGACAGCATCGAGTTCCGGTTCATTGCCCGCGTCCCAGGTGCATTTATGTACCACTGTGGGACTGCACCGGTTGCCGCGCATATCGCGAACGGTATGTATGGCGCGCTCATCGTTGACCCGCGCGAAGGCCGGCCGCGGGCTACCGAATTTGTGCTGGTGCAAAGCGAGTTCTATCTCGGTCCTCCCGCCGGTCCGGACTCCGTTCGCGCGATGAGCTGGCCGCAGGTGTTGAACGACTCCCCCGACTATGTCGTCTTCAATGGGGTCGCATCGCGCTATGCCACGCACCCGATTCCTGTCGCGGCCCAGCGGCCGGTTCGAGTCTTTCTGGTCAACGCCGGGCCCAATCGCATCAGTTCATTCCACGTCGTTGGCGCCATCTTTGATCGCGTCCTGCCGGATGGGTTCGGTCCGGGCTTCGCGGGAATGCAGACGTGGAACGTGCCCGTCGGCGGTGGGGCGGTCTTTGAGCTCACGCTGGCGGAAGCGGGGCTCTACCCGTTCGTGACCCACGCCTTTGCTGATGCCACCAAGGGTGCCGTTGGTGTCTTCCAGGCAGGCGCCAGCCCCAGCCCCAAGGCGAAGGAGCCGCCCCACTGAGCGCCGCCGGCGGAAGGTCACGGTGCTGGTCAGTACCGAAGCAAAAGCGCATCACGCGCCGGCCTCGCCACAACATCGCAGCACACGAGCCGTCCAACGGAGCCACCCGATGCACAAGTCACCAGCGGTCGATCGCCAGCCGAAGCTGCACCGCCTCCTGATGGGGCTTGGCCTGGCGCTCTTCATTCCCGTGGCCGCACCGCGCATCCCGGTCGCACAACCCGCACCGCTCGCGCCACCCGCGATCGTCGGTCGCTGGGACCTCACCGTGCGTTCCACCGGAGGCAGCTATCCGTCGTGGCTTGAGGTGGAACTGTCGGGGAACAGCACACTCGTCGGCCGATTCGTCGGGCAGTTCGGCAGCGCGCGCCCGGTATCGAGGGTCGATTTCAAGGATGGCGCCCTGCGCTTCGCGATTCCGCCGCAGTGGGAGCGCGGGGCGGGTGATCTCACGGTCGAAGCCTCGCTCGAGGGCGGCAAGCTTTCGGGCTTTCTCACCGACCCCGCGGGGGTGCGCTCGCCATTCACCGCTGTCCGGGCGCCGGCGCTCCGTCACGACGAGCCAGCGTGGGGCTCTCCGGTCGCGTTGTTCAATGGGAAGGACCTGAATGGCTGGAAGGCAACGGGCGCCAATCAGTGGAAAGTTGTGAACGGGATTCTCACGAGTCCTGCACCCGGGTCGAACCTGCTCACGGACCAGCGTTTCACGGACTTCAGGTTGCACGTGGAGTTTCGGGTGCCGAAGGGCGGCAACAGCGGCATCTACCTTCGCGGCCGGTACGAAGTGCAGGTGGAAGACAGCAAGGGAATGGAGCTCGACAGTCACCATCTGGGCGGCGTGTATGGATTCCTGACCCCCAACCGGGATGCGGCACTCGGACCCGGCGAGTGGCAATCAGCCGACATCACACTGGTCGGGCGACTCGTGACCGTGGTCCTCAACGGTGTCGCGATCATCGTGGAACAGGAGATACCCGGCATCACCGGCGGAGCGCTCGACAGCGATGAGGCGAGTCCTGGTCCGCTAATGCTTCAGGGGGATCACACGGCGATTGAATATCGGAAAGTGGTTCTGACCCCGCCGCGGTGAACGAGCTTCCTTACCTAACCCACCTGCCCACGCGCTGGAGACTTACGAGGTCACTTCCGTGACGGCCGATCTCGATCGGCGAGGGGCACTGGTCGCGGGAGCGAGCCTGGCCCTCCTCGGATCCTTACTGGCGCTGCTGTTCGGCGCAGCTCTCGCAGGCGAAATCGTTCGACGGATACGATTGATTGATGACGGATCGCCGTGATGATCGACCAGGAGGCTGCCGGTGTCTAGTGAGAGCGAGCGGTTTCAGGAAGAGTTCGAGGCAGCCTTCACGTGGGTGGAGGCCCACCGCGATGCTTTGCCGGTGGACCTCGCAGCGCTTTCCGCGTATCCGATGCAGTTCCGCCGGGTGATTGTCAACCACGTGTCGCCCGAAATTCGCGCGGCGATGTGGTGCGACCATCTCCGGAGTTTTCTGGGGCCCCATTCCGAGCTGTCCGGCGACGATCAGGCGTTTCTTCAAGACCTCATCGCCGATCTCCCAGTCGCGTTCATCGGACCGGCCGAGACGGCCCGGCAGCGATTCGAGTCGTTCTCGAAGCGATCTGAGGGACGGTTCCCGCCGGCACTGGCTGGTCGTCTCTTCCAGACGATTGGTCCGCCAGAACCCCCCGGTGGATTGCCACTGCCGCCCGAGGCGGCTCCATGAACGGCGCACGCCACCGAAACCCAGGATCGAAGGCCGACGCGAAAACGAGAGTCGCTTTGACACACGAGGCCGTGTGACCGTCAGGCAACCCGCATCACCGAGCGCGTTCTATCAGCGAATGGCCATCGGCGGGCTGTGTGTCGCGCTCGCCGGGTTTTCGACCACACTCTTCCTGCCCGTGTTCGAGGGAACATTCCAGGCCCCGCGCATCGTCGACCTGCACGGCGCTCTGTTCTTTTCGTGGCTGGTCCTCCTCATCTACCAGACCGGCCTCATCCGGTCGCGGCGAGTTCAGCTGCATCGTCGAGTCGGATGGGCGCTCCTCGGCCTCGCAACGGCAATGGCGGCCTCGGGAGTCGCGGTCGGAGTGTATGTGACGCGCCGGGATCTGGCCGCCGGGCTCGGCGACGCCGCGAGGGGCCAGTTTGTCAATATCCTGATGGAAATGGTGCTCTTTCTGGGTTTTGTTGTCGCGGGCGTCTTGTGCCGCCGGAACAAGGAATGGCACAAGCGATTGATCCTGCTCGCGACGATCTCCGTCCTCGGCCCCGCCTGGTTTCGCTTCCGCCACTTCCTGCCGGGCGTCCCAAACCCACTGGTAACCTTCTCCCTGCTTGCCGATGCGGTGCTCCTCATCGCCGTGGGATACGATCTCCGGACAAGGCGACGCGTCCACCCGGCCTACCTCTGGGCAGGAAGTGGAATGGTCGCGGTCCACCTGGTCGAGCTCTTTGCGAGCGAGAGCCGAATCTGGCTCGGCGTCGCGCGCCTGCTGCTGGGGGAGGCCTGACTTCCCGAGGCGGGATCCTCCTCAACTCTCCGCCGGAAATGCGGTAGCTTCATTCCTGCCTCCATCAAGCCAGTCCCGTCGTTCCCACACCTCCACTCCACCGTGAGCCTCGCGATGCGCCTCCGTCTCACCGTCCTCCTGGCTACGTTGCTTCCCGCACTCGCCAGCTCCCAGGTCACCGCGATCCGCGCCGGGGCCGTGGTCGACCCTGACGCGGGCACCACCGCGCGCAATCAGGTGATCCTGGTCGAGCGCGGAAAGATTACGGCGATCGGCGGCAACGTGGCGATTCCGGGAGATGCGAAGGTCATCGACCTCTCGACCTCGACGATTTCACCGGGACTGGTGGATGCCCACACGCACCTTTATATGGAGGTCCAGCCGCAGCGCGACGCGAACAATTACTACATCACCACGCTGCGCGACCCCGACAGCTACCGCACGATTGAAGGCGTGGTCAACGCCCGCACGATGCTCGAAGCCGGCTTCACTGCAGTCCGCGATATCGGCAACGAGGGGAATTACGACTGTGTCCAGGTGCGCCGCGCGATCCTGCAGGGAATGATCCCCGGCCCCACGATGCTGACGGCCGGGCGAATCATTGCACCGTATGGGGGGCAGTTTCACCTGCAGCCCGACAAGCAGGGGCTCGCCGAACCGGAATACTTCTTCGCCGACACGCGCGACGAGATGGTCAAGGGTGTGCGGGAGAACATCCACTACGGCGCCACCGTCATCAAGATCGTGGTCGACGACCAGCGCTACATCTACACGGCTGACGACATCCGTTTCATCAAGGACGAGGCGGCACGCGCGGGGCTCAAGCTCGCGGCCCACGCCTGGACGGGCCCCGGGGCCCACAACGCGGCCGAAGCGGGAGTCACCTCGATCGAGCACGGCTTCGATATGAGTGACGCCGACTTGGCGTTGGCGAAGAAGAACAACGTCGTGCTGGTGGGCACCGAATACCTTGCGATCGGCACACCCGAGGCGACTCACAAGCAGTGGGTCGACCGGCTCGCGCGGGCCTACAAGATCGGGGTGACGCTGGTCTATGGCACTGATGCGACCACCCGCCAGCCCCGCGCCACGCGCGGCCAGGATGCGATCTCCGGGATCGACCCGTGGATCGAGGCGGGGATCCCTCCCCGGGCGATCCTCAAGGCGATGACCACCGAGGCGCACCGGCTCCTGGGGCTCGACGGCCAGCGCGGCTTCCTCAAGGTCGGGATGGCCGCCGACCTGATTGCCACGCCCGCCAACCCGCTCGAGGACATCACGACCCTCAAGGCAGTGTCGTTCGTGATGAAGGATGGGGCGGTGGCGCGGAATGATGCGGGGCAGGGGAAGCCGTAGGAGGTGGCATCATAGTGCAGGGTTGGCAGTTCAGGCCGCCGGGCGGTACCCTGAGTCGGAAGTTGGCTGCACCGTGAGGCGATTCAATACACGATTGACGCCACATAACATTCCAACCCCTCATTCACAACGTTCAAGAGGTGACACGACATGAGCTCACGCCGCGAGTCTTATCGAGTCAGTTTCGTTCTCGCCGCCTTTGGTCTCCTGAGCCTTGGCACGATGCTCACTCGTCCGACCCTCGCCACCATTCGGGCAGTGGATATCGTGCATCTCATCGGCACAGGGATGTGTCTTGGTGCCGCCCTCATCGCACTCATCTGGGCACGTTCGGAGTCGTCAGAGACCCGGCGGTAAACCGCATCGCCGTGACTCCCCTGGAGGTGTGCTTTGGGCAACCTGTGGAAACGACTCGCGCTGTTCGCCGGCGTGTTCACGTCGGGGCTGGTGTTCGGAGCGATCTTTGCCCGCTGGCGGAGCCTCCCGCTCGCGTTGGGCTTTCACGCGGCGACCAACATTGCGCAGGACGCCTCCGGTCTGCGGGCGAGTGCGGCTTCTCTGTGGGTACCCGACTACCCAGCCGCTTCCGTGTCGGCTGGCCCAACTATCCTGGCGACGATCGCCGTGATCAATCTGGTCCTGGCGATCGGCGTCCTGCTGCTCGGCCGTCGCTCCAAGCCGGTACCATTGCCTCAGTGATTCACAGTCGCCGCCCGTTCGCTTCGCCGACGGTACCGATGCGTGCAGACGTTTGAGGCCAAGGCCACCCAACCGGCCTCTTGAAATCGCAGTAGCTTTCGGGAGGCTCTCCGGAGGAATCCCTATGTCCCGCGCCGCCCGCACCCTCTTTCTCGTCGCCTTCCTCGCACCCCTCGGCGTCTCGGCCCTGCTGGCCCAGTTCGACCGTCCTGTCCGGGGGAACTGGTACTGCGACACCCAGGCCGACCCGCAGACGACCTATGCCACCGCGTTCTTCGACTGGAACGGTCTCGGCATAGAAGCGCAGAACGCCTTCCAGCAACACCTCCTCGCCAAGTACGGATACAAGGGGAGGGTGGGTTGCTCGGTGGCGCGTCCCGACGGGCGACCGCTCCCCGAGCTGCAGGCCGATATGCAGCGACAGTATGCCCAGTTTCGCGCCCAGGGCAGAAAGGTTGTCGAGACCGGCTTCACGATGGCCACT
>JAZJZU010000082.1:2204-12682 GCA_040389605.1 Gemmatimonadota bacterium | reverse complement strand
CTCGCGAGGCGGCTCGGGGGAGCAGTGAAGGCTCACCTGATCGAATCACGTTTCGGACACGATGCCTTCCTGAAGGAAGTCGAGGTGATCGGTGCGGTGCTCCGCGGGGCCCTCGCGCTGGAGGCCGGCCGTGCCTGCTGAAACGACTTCACTCGCCACCCGCGCCGTGCGCGCCGGGATCGGCAGCGACACCCAGCACGGCGCTGTGGTGCCGCCGATCTACCTGACCTCGACGTTCGGCTTCGACGGTCTGGGCGGCAAGCGGCAGTACGACTACACCCGTTCCGGCAATCCAGGCCGCGACCAGCTCGCAGAGGTCCTGGCCGATCTGGAGGGAGGCGTCGGTGCCGTGGTAACCGGGACGGGAATGTCCGCCGTGACGCTCGTCGTCCAGCTGGTGCAGCCAGGGGAACTGATTCTTGCGGCACACGACTGCTACGGCGGAACCCACCGCCTGCTCACCCACCTCGCACGACGCGGCCATCTCAGGGTCGAGTTCATCGACTTCACCTGTCCGTCTGCCGCTTCATTGATCGTGCACAAGCGGCCGCGGCTGGTGTGGATCGAGACGCCGAGCAACCCGTTGTTGCGGATCACCGATTTGCGAACTGTCAGCGTCGCGTCTCGCGCCGTGGGCGCACTCGTCGTGGCCGACAACACCTTCCTCTCGCCGGTGTTTCAGCAGCCGATCTCACTCGGCGCCGATCTCGTGGTGCACTCGACCACCAAATACCTGAATGGCCACAGTGACATCGTGGGAGGAGCCGTCGTCGCCGCGCGAGCTGACCTGCTGGACGAGCTCCGCTGGTGGGCCAACTGCCTCGGCCTCACCGGCGCTCCGTTCGATGCCTACCTGACACTGCGAGGCATCCGCACGCTGCACGCGCGGATGCGGCAGCACGAGGAAAACGCCACTCGGGTCGTGCAATTCCTGCTCGAATCCGCGGTCATCGAGCGGGTCCACTACCCGGGGCTGGCACACCATCCGGGGCACGAGGTGGCCGCACGCCAGCAACAGGGATTTGGTGGAATGGTCTCGTGTGAGCTTCGCGGCGGGCTGCCCGCAGTCAGGGCCTTTGTCGACGGTCTCGAGAGCTTCTCCCTTGCCGAATCCCTGGGCGGGGTGGAGAGTCTTGTGGCCCACCCGGCGACAATGACGCACGCCTCGATGGATCCGGCCGCACGCGCACGCGCGGGAATAACCGACGGGCTCGTGCGGCTGTCGGTGGGGATCGAGTCGGCGGCCGACCTGGTGGCCGATCTCGATCGTGCTCTCGACCGGGCCTCGATCGCCACGCTTGAGCGGACGGCGGCCTGGGCGGTGGCGGAGCAGGCGTGCGACTAGCCGACAGCTGACGGAGGTCGATGCGGGGAACTCCCGGGGGCGATACCTTCTTCCGTGCCCTCTCAACCACCCGCTTCGAGGATCCGATGTCTGAACCATTGAAGGCCAGCGCAATTTTTCCGGGGATCACTGCCTCCGATCTTCCGAAGTCGATCCGGTTCTACGTGGACGGTCTCGGCTTCGAGATCACGCAGAAGGTCGAAGATGAGGGCGTCGTCCGCTTCGTGATGCTGAAGGCAGGCAGCGTCGAACTCGGCATTGGAATGGATGATTTCGCGAAGGGCCGTGACCGCGTGAAAGGAGTGGCGGTCCGGCTCTACATCCAGACCAGTCAGGATCTCCACGCCCTGGCCGCCCGCCTCGCTGCTGCGGGCTTCAGCATCGATGGCGAAGTCGGGCCGCTCTCCTGGGGGCCAGTGGGTTTCGCAGTGACCGACCCCGACGGCATTGCGCTGACCATCGCGAACGAAGGCTGATCTGCCCCGTCAGGAACAGCCCTCGATGTATTCCACGGCGGGACGGTTGCCGACGCGATAGCGCAGCACCGTCTTGCCGTCCGTTTCGAAGATGATCCGGTGCAGTGTATCGCCTGGGGGCGTCACCACGAGGTAATGTCCCACCGGTCCGGTGTATTTGTGGGGTTCGGTCGCCACCATCCCGGCATAGACCTCCTGGATGCGGGACTCGGAGTCGCCAATTCCGACCCCTTCCGCTGTCAGGACCCCGGGCTGCGTGATGTCGAAGCGCACGATGGTGTCGAGCACGACCATTGCCATCACCCCTGCGGGGAAGCTCGCTGGCCGGACGAAGTCGCACTGGTCGCTGATGTCGTACTTGGGGCGCAGCTGCTCACCGATTGCCGTGTTGAAACGGGCCAGCGGCCACCCGGTCTTGAGGCCGTTGAACCCGTCGGCCCTCGCGACCGGCGCTCCGCCCGTAGCGGGGAGCGAGTCGGCGGCCGAAGGAGCATCCGGCGCCGGAGCTGGAGCTGCCGCAGCACTGAGACTGTCCGCCTGACGGGTGGATTCGCGTGAGTTGCAGGCGGCGAGCGCGAGGATGAGCAAGAAGGTGATGGTCGTTCTGACGACTGGCATTGCGGATGTCCTGTTCAGTGGTTCTGGCCGATGACGAACTCAGTCCGGAGTCTGAGGTCGGCCGAGGAGGTTCCCACCAGAATGACGAATCGACCCGGCTTCACTGCACGCTGCCCGGTGGCATCGATCACCTCGAACCGCTGCGCGGGCAGCCGCAGGGACACCTGCTGGCTTTCCCCTGCCTTGAGGTGGACCCTCGTGAACGCCGCGAGGGCGAGCACGGGCTGCGCGATGCCTCCCACGCTCGAACGCAAGTACACCTGGGGCACTTCGTCGCCGTCGTGCGGGCCGCGGTTGGTGATGCGAAAGGTGACCGTCACCGATTCGCCACTCAGCAGGTTCCCGCTGGCAACGCTCAGGTCGCTGTACTCGAACCTCGAATAGCTGAGGCCGTGCCCAAAGGGAAAGAGCGGGCGGCCACTCAGGTCGGCATAGTCATCGCCCCGACCAGTCGGCAGGTGCCAGTAGCTGAGGGGGAGCTGACCCTCGGCCATCGGAAAGGTGATCGGCAGTCGGCCAGCGGGATTGGACTTTCCGAACAGCGCGTCGGCCACCGCGTGACCGCCTTGTTCGCCGGGGTACCAGGCGAGCAGGATCGCGTCAGCGCGATCGACCCACTCCGACATCGTGATCGCACTGCCGCCGACGAGCACCACCGCGAGCGGGCGTCCCGTGGCAGCAACCGCGCGAATCAGTTCCTCCTGGTGCCCAGGAAGGCGGAGTGAGGCGCGATCACGGAATTCGCCTTCCTCGATGCCGGCCACGAGCACCACTGCATCGCTGCCGCGTGCCGCATTCACCGCGCGCGCGATTCCACCCTGCCAGGCGTCGTCTTCCTTCGGTTGCCACTTCAGCGCAATCTGTCCGGTGCCGCCACTCTCGAAGTATTCCACGCGAATCCGGTAGGCGCGCCCGGGAACGAGTGGGGTCGCGGCCACATCAGTGTGCGCCGATTCCTTTTGCCATCGATCGAGCACAAGCACATCATCGAGATAGAGCCGGTAGCCATCATCGCCCGTCACGGCGAGCCGCATCGGGCTGCCCGCCGGGGCCGTGACCGTTCCCGCCCAGCGCGCGGAATACCATCCATAGGCGAACGAACTGTCAGGCCCCCCGAACGGCCACGAGAAGCTGAGGTTGTGATCGGTGCGCGCGAGTCGCGGTGCGCCGGCGAGCGTGATGTTGTCGAAGTACTCGGCCGAGAGCCCGGGCCCGAAGGCCGAATCGGCAATCGGGAGAAGGCCCGGGGCAGTTCTCGGCACGCCGGCCTCATAGCGCACCACGGCCGAGGCCGGGAGCGCGGCGCGGATGCCGTCGAGAATGCTGACTCGGCCGACACCCGGACCGCTGTATCCACCGAGTCGAGCCGCAGCAGCGTCTTCACCGATGACCGCAACACTGCGGATCCCTGGAGACAGCGGGAGCGTGTGGCGTTCGTTGCGCAGCAGCACCAGGGATGCCGCCGCGGCCTCTCGTGCGAGCGCCCGAGATGCATCGCTGGGCGCAGCCGATCCGGCGCTCTCTTCCGACACGTATGGGTGCTCGAACAAACCGAGCTGAAACTTGGCGCGCAGCACTCGTGCGACCGCCTTGTCGAGCGCGCGGTCCGGGATAGTGCCATCGGCGAAGGCGGGCCAGAAGAGCCGCCCGTGTCGCACAGAGGTCTGGAAGATCACGTCGAGCCCGGCACCGATAGCCCGCGCACCGGCCTCGGCGTAGCTCGTGGCCGTGTTGTGGAGCACGTTCGCTCCGCCCACGCCACCTGCGTCAGAAATGACGAAGCCCTCAAATCCCCACTCGGTGCGGAGCACATCGGTCAGCAGCCACCGACTCGCCGACGCGGGCTCACCATTCACGGAGTTGTACGCCGCCATCAGCGATCGAGCGCCGCCTTCGTGCACCGCATCCTCGAAGGGATGCATCAGGGCCTCCGCCACCGCGCCGCGACCCAGCTCCACCGGATAGCTGTCGCGGCCACCGGCACCCACATTCGCCACAAAGTGCTTCGGCGTGGTAATCACCCCCGCCTGCTCGAACGACCGGATGAAGGCAACGCCCATCGCACCCGTCAGCAGCGGGTCTTCGCCGTACGTCTCCTCGGTGCGCCCCCAGCGCACATCGGTGGCGAGGTTGATCACGGGAGAGAGCACCTGGCGGACACCGCGGCTCCGCGCTTCCGCAGCGATCGTGGTGCTCACCCGCGACATCAGCGACGTATCCCAGCTTGCGGCGAGTCCGATCGCCTGCGGAAACACCGAGGCATCGGGCAGAGTCAGGCCGTGCAGTCCTTCCTCAAACGGAATGATCGGAATGCCCAGCCGCGTCTGCTCGACGAAGTAGCGCTGGAGCGCATTGATGTGGTGAGCGTACTCTCGTGCGGTGGGGTGCACGGAGTCTGACGCGCTTCCGCGCCACTGCACGCCGAAGAGTCCGTGCTGGAGGGAATCGCGTGTGGGGTCGATGTTGTCGGCGAGAGCGAAGAGCTGCCAGAATTTCTCTTCGCGCGTCATCCGGTTGAGCAGGTCGGTCACCCGGAGGTCGATGGGTGCCGTGGCGTCGTGGTAGAGCGGTTGCCGCCTGCCGCAGCCGAGCGTTCCCAGCAGGGCGATGCCTGCCACCAGGCACCGCCTCACTCGGCGGGCGCTCCTGCTACACGACCGGCAGGGAGCGCCGGGGCGGGGAAAGGCATGCGACCTCTACATTTGGAAGTGGACCCCCGAAAAGTAGTCTCGCATGCGATTCCGGCACCCTGGGACTAGTTCGAATTCGCCTTCGCAGCCGCACGCTCGGCCGCGCTGGCATAGATCGCCACTTCCACGCGGCGATTGGCCTGACGCCCGGCATCGGTGTCATTGCTGGCCACGGGCTCGGTCTCGCCGAGGCCACGCGTCGAGATCCGTGCGCGGGACACGCCCTGCGCCACCAGGAAATTCGCCGCGGCGCTCGCGCGCCGCTCGGAGAGCGACTGGTTGTAGCTGTCGCTGCCCTGCGAATCGGTGTGCCCGACAATCATCAGGTCAGAGCCGGGGTACTTCTCGAGGCTCATCGCGAGTTCGCGCAGGTTGTTGCCCGCCTCCGCCTTCACGACATCCGAGTCGAAGTCGTAGAGCAGGCCGCTGTCGAAGGTGACCTGGATGCCCTCGCCCACCCGTTCGATGGTGGCGCCCTTGATGTTTTGCTCGAGCTCCTTCGCCTGGCGGTCCATCTTGGCCCCGATGAGGGCTCCTGCCGCTCCGCCGACCACGGCGCCGATGATGGCCCCCTTGGTGGTCGAACCCGCTGCCTTGCCAATCGCGCCGCCAACCACGGCACCACCACCGGCACCGATCACCGCGCCCGTCTGGGACTTGGTCGCGCAGGCTGAGACCAGCAGAATCGCCACGGTCAGCCCCTGATGTCGAAATCGCATACCTGCCTCCGATGCAAGTGAGAACGTTCAACGTGGAGACGAGAGCCGGGGCGGGAATGCCACATCGGAGGCGAACGGAGCCCTCCCGGCTAGATTCTGGGCCGTGATCGAACTCCTCCTGAACGCCGACCTCCACGCCCCCAGGCCGCTGGGACACCAGCACCTCCTGATCGGCGGTGGCAAGGTCCTCTGGGTCGGGTCCGAGCGCCCCGGCCTCCCGGCAAACGTGCCCGTCAGCGTGACCGACCTCGAGGGGAGGCGGCTCATTCCCGGACTGATCGACGGGCACGTCCACCTGACCGGCGGCGGTGGGGAGGCGGGGCCCGAGAGCAAGGTCCCGCCACTGGCGCTCTCCCGCTTCACCCGGCACGGCATCACCTCCGTGATCGGGCTGCTCGGTACTGACGACGCCACCCGCCACCCGATGGAGGTCGTGAGTGCTGCCCACGGGCTGCGCAATCAGGGGCTGAGCGCGTGGTGCTGGACCGCCGGATACCACGTTCCACCCGTGACGCTGACTGGTTCAATCCGGGGCGACATTGCCGCAGTCGAGGTGGTCATCGGCGTGAAGTCGGCGATCAGCGACCATCGCTCCTCGCAGCCAACGCGTGATGAATTGCTGCGGCTCGCGAGCGAGGCGCACGTCGGTGGATTGATGACCGGGAAGGCCGGCATTCTCCACCTGCACGTCGGCGATGGCCGCCGTGGTCTCGAACCCATTCGCGAGGCCCTTGCCGCGAGCGAACTCCCCCCGCGCGTCTTCCAGCCCACGCACGTGAATCGTCGGCGGGGGCTGTTCGATGAGGCCCTCGCGCTCGCGCGCGCTGGTTCTCATATCGACGTGACGGCGTTTCCCGTGGCCGAGGACGAAGACGCCTGGGACGCGGCGACCGCCGTGATCCGCTACTTCGACAATGGCGCGGCGGCGGAGCAGCTTTCCGTCAGTTCGGATGGTGGCGGCTGTCTCCCGACTTTCGACAGCACTGGCCGCGTCGCCACGATGGGGGTTGGCGACCCCGGTGAGCTGTCCGGCGTGCTCAAGACACTGCTCGACCGTGGCGTGCCCCTCGAGCGCGCACTGGCACCGCTCTGCAGCAACCCCGCGCAGTTGTACCGGCTCCGCGGGAAGGGACATATTGCCGCCGGTAGCGATGCCGACCTGGCTGTCCTCGACTCGGACGGGAGAATACGAGACGTGATGTGTGGCGGAATCTGGCACGTGCGAGAAGGCACCCTGCGCAAACTCGGCGGATTTGAGGACACTGCCTCGTGAGCCCGGCCCGAGTGCCTGCCGGCGAGCAGCGCGGCTGGATCATTCCGATCGGCGGTGCCGAAGCGAAGGAGGGCAGCCCGCTCATCCTCGAACGCTTTGTGCAGCTCAGCGGTGGCCGCGATGCGCAGATCGGAGTCATCCCGACGGCCTCCCAGCTCGCCGATACCGGGCCGCGTTACCACGACATCTTCCGCGAGCTGGGGGCGGCGGAAGTCGTCGTGATGGACTTCGACACGCGCCGCGATTGCGAAGAGCCCGGACGACTCGCTGAGCTGGCGCGTTGTGACGGCATTTTCCTCACCGGCGGGAATCAGCTGCGGCTCTCGACGCTGCTCGGAGGTACCTCGGTTGCCCGGACCCTTCGTCAGCGCAACGCCAGCGGTGCGACTGTGTCCGGCACCTCTGCCGGCGCGGCCTTCCTGAGCGAACATATGATCGCGTTCGGGGCAGAAGGCGCCTCACCCGAGGCGAGTGGCGTGACGCTCGCTCCTGGCCTGGGCCTGACCAATCGCATCATCATCGACCAGCATTTTCGGCAGCGCGATCGACTCGGGCGACTGCTGAGCGCGCTGGCCTACAACCCGTTCGCCATCGGGTTTGGCCTGGACGAAGACACCGCGGCCTTCATCGGGCCGGATGAGACAGTGGACGTCGAGGGCAGCGGTGCCATCACCGTGCTCGATTGCCACGGCCTGAAGTTCTCCTCAATGGATCGAGTGCAGGAACACGAGCCCGTCTCGCTCCTCGGCATCCAGCTGCATATCCTCACGCGTGGCGCGACCTTCAATCTTCATACCCGCGAAGCTGCAGCTGGAAGCCTGGCTCATAGCAAGTCCTGACGGAATCCCCGAGGGAGCACGATGAAAATTCTCGATCGCGCCGTCTACGTCGGACCCTCGCTCTACGCCCATTTCCCGGTGATCCGGTTGCGTCTCGACCTCGGCGAGCTCGAGGCCTGGCCCACGAGTCGACTCGGTCCGGCATTCATCGAGCCACTGCTGGCCGCATTGCCGGGACTTCACGAACACGGCTGCAGCTATGGGGAGCCGGGGGGATTCATCCGGCGTCTCTCCGAGGATGAGGGCACCTGGCTGGGCCACGTGCTTGAGCACGTCGCCATCGAACTGCAGAACGTCGCTGGCATCAAGGTCACCTTCGGCAAGACGCGCGGCGCTGGACCAGTCGGTGTGTACGACGTGGTGTACGAATACGAGCAGCGCGACGAAGGGCTGGAGGCCGGTGAACTCGCGCTCCGGTTCCTGACGTCCCTCCTGCCCGAAGAGTGCCGCCCGGCGCGCGGGATTCCCGATGACTGGGACTTCGCAACGGCCCGTGATGCCTACATCCGCTTTGCCCAGCGTCGCGCACTCGGACCGAGCACGGCCTCGCTCGTCCACGCCGCCGAAGCGCGGGACATCCCGTGGATGCGCCTGAACGCGTTTTCACTGGTGCAGCTCGGATTCGGCAAGTATCAGCAGCGGATCCAGGCCACCGTCACGGGTCGGACATCGCACATTGCCGTGGAACTCGCCAGCGACAAGGAGGAGACCAACAAGCTGCTCGCCACGCTGGGACTCCCGGTGCCCCGACAGGAGCTGGTGCAGGCCGCCGACGATGCCGTCCGCGCCGCACGCCGGATCGGCTATCCCGTCGTGGTGAAGCCGTACAACGGCAACCACGGCCGCGGGATTGCGATTCACCTCACGACCGACGATCAGGTACGCGAGGCTTTCGCTGTCGCGCAGGGGATTTCGCGTTCGGTGATCATCGAGAACTTCGTGACCGGCGACGACCATCGGCTGCTGGTGGTGGATGGTGAGCTCGTGGCCGCA
Source organism: Gemmatimonadota bacterium (assembly GCA_040389605.1). Taxonomy (GTDB): domain Bacteria; phylum Gemmatimonadota; class Gemmatimonadetes; order Gemmatimonadales; family GWC2-71-9; genus Palsa-1233. Next base: position 3,729 of record JAZJZU010000082.1, on the reverse strand, counting down.
ACCCGGCGCACACCGGGTCACGTGGTGGGCGATGGACAATCCACCGTCACGCAACTGGTGGATATCGTCAACAGCGATCCGCGCCGGGGCATCGGGCACGAGAAGGTCCTGACGCGACTGGAACTCGACGATCAGGCCGAGCAGATGCTCGAGCGCCAGGGGCTGACTCGTGATTCCGTGCCGGCCGCGGGGATGACCGTTCCGCTGCGCTCCACGGCGAACCTCTCGACGGGCGGCACGGCGACCGATGTGACCGACGTGATTCATCCCGACAACGCCGAGATGGCGGTGCGTGCCATCCGGGCGGTCGGGCTTGATGTGGGTGGCGTGGACTTCCTCACGACCGACATCACGGAATCCTACAAGACGCTCGGCGGCGGCATCTGCGAGGTGAATGCTGCCCCGGGTTTCCGGATGCATTCCGCGCCCAGCGAAGGGCGGGCGCGCGACGTCGCCGGACCGGTGATCGATATGCTCTTTCCCAAGGGGACACCGAGCGTGGTGCCGATCGCGGCCGTGACGGGAACCAACGGCAAGACCACGACCGCGAGAATGCTGGCGCACATCTGTCAGCTGGCAGGTTTCACGCCGGGCCTGACCACCACGGACGGCGTCTACATCAATGGCCAGCGGACCGTCGAGGGCGATATGACGGGCCCGACGTCCACGCGGATGGTGCTGAGTGACCCGAACATCGACATCGCAGTGCTCGAGGTCGCGCGGGGCGGGTTGTTGCGGGCGGGAATGGGCACCAGGTACGTCGACGTCGGTGCCGTCCTGAACGTGTCCGGAGATCACCTCGGCCTCAAGGGCATCGACACGCTCGAGCAGCTCGCTGACGTCAAGCGGGTGGTGGTCGAGGTGGCGCGCAACACGGCAGTGCTCAACGCCGACGATCCGCTGGTCCTGAAGATGGCCTCCTATACCGATTCCGAGCATCTCTGCTACGTCACCATGAACCCGGCGCACGAACTCGTCCGCGAGCACATCCGCGCCGGGGGTCGCGCGTGTGCGCTCGAGGCGGGTGTCAACGGGGAGATGATCACCCTCTATGACCACGGCGCGCACATCCCGCTGCTCTGGACGCACCTGATCCCTGCCACGCTCGAAGGGAGGGCCGTGCACAACGTCCAGAATGCGATGTTCGCCGCGGTGATGGCGTTCTCGCTCGGGATCAAGCTCGACAGCATCCGCCAGGGGCTCCGGACCTTTGATACGTCATTCTTCCAGGCTCCGGGCCGGATGAACGTCTATTCCGATCATCCTTTCCGCGTGATCCTCGACTACGGTCACAACGCGCACGCGGTCAGCGCCATGGTCGATCTCGCGCGCCGCCTCGACGTGAACGGGCTCCGTCGCGTGGTCGTGGCGGCTCCGGGTGATCGTCGCGACGAGGATGTTCGCGCCATCGCCGAGGCGGTGGCGGGTCAGTTCGACCAGTATGTCTGCCGTCGCGACGACTCGCTGCGAGGGCGTGACGGCGATGAAGATGAATCGGAAGTTCCTCGGCGTCGAGCTCAAGGCG
>JAZJZU010000082.1:0-2194 GCA_040389605.1 Gemmatimonadota bacterium | reverse complement strand
AAGTACCGAGGATGCTCGCTCGCACGCTCGTGGCCGCCGGCGTGCCGCCCGGGCAGGTGGTGGAAATCCCGGATGAACAGGAAGCCATCGAACACGTCCTGCGCAGTGCCGCACCGGGCGACCTGGTGCTGATCTTTGCCGACGCCCTCCAGCGCTCCTGGAACCAGGTGACGGGATTCCGGCCCGAGGGACGCGACGCGCTGCCGAGAAATACCGGAGAATTCCCGATCGCGTCACCGACGCCGGCACCACGGCGTGAGCCGCGAGTGCCGCTCGATGGCGCCAACCTGGTGCGCGATGAACGAGGAGTGCGCCTCGCTCGGGAGAATGACGACTGACCTCCGTCGCCGAGCCGTCGGGCGAGCAGCCGACCTTCAGTGATTCGCGACGACTCTTCGGTCCCAGCCTCTGGCTCGACACTCCCGGCGTTGTGCTCGAGGGACACGCGGCTGCGGGCGCACTCGAGTCGATCGTGCACCACTGGCACGAGCAGGTGCTGCGCCTCACGGAAGCGCTGGAGTGGCCGGTACCGACGATCGCCGTTGCCCGGGGGGATGCGCACCTGACGCTGGCGTTCAGCGCGCCGGGTGACAGACTCCTCACGGCCACCGAAGTCAACGAGTGGGCCTGGGATCGCGCCGTTTCCGCCGCGGGCTTCCTGCCTCCCGCACCACTCCTCTCGCCCGGCGACCTGCCGCGCGACGAATCCGCCGCCATCCGGCAACTCAGGCAGCTCGCAGCCCTCGAGCAGATGGCGCCCACCAGCGAACTCGCGGTGACCGCGAGGCTCGATCAGCGCGTGGCGCTCGTCACTGGTTCCAATGGAAAAACCACGACCACGCGGTTGATCGCCGCGATGACCACGGCATTCGGGTGGTCGAGTGGGTGGAGCTGCACAGATGGGGTGTTCATCGGTAACGCCGAGGTAGAGTCCGGTGACTGGTCCGGGCCTGCAGGTGCTCAACGTGTGGTGTGCGACCCTGCGGTCACTGCCGCAGTGCTCGAAACCGCGCGTGGCGGCATCCTGCGTCGAGGTCTCGGCGTCGTCGGGGCGGCAGTCGCGGTGGTCGGAAATGTCCAGGAGGATCATTTCGGTGAATACGGGGTGCGCACCCTCGCCGATCTTGCGGCGGTCAAGCTCGTCACGGCGAAGGGCCTGCGGCCCGGGGGCACGCTGGTGCTTAACGCGGCCGACGAATCGTTGCGGAGTGCGATGCTGCCGCCGGGCATCGCCGTGGAGTGGTTTGATCCGCACGGCGGTGTTGCGCACGGCAAGGGAATGACCGTCTCCGCCTGGCGCGATGGTGACACGCTCTGGCTCCAGGACCGCGACGGTACGCACGCACTCGGCGACCTGAAGGAGATGCCGCTCACATACAGTGGCCTCGCCGATTACAACGTGGCCAACCTGCTCGCGGCGTCGCTGGCCGCCAGCAGAATGGGAGTCGATGCCACGACGATTGGGGCCGTGGTTCACCGCTTCGGCGAACGCGCTGATGACAATGCCGGGCGCCTCACGAAATTCACCGTTAGCGGGGCCCACGTGTTGATCGATTACGCCCACAACCCGTCGGGGCTCGCGGGTCTGCTCAGGGTCGCCCGTGGAATTGCGCGCGGACGGCTCCTGCTCCTGCTCGGCCAGGCGGGAAATCGCTCCAATGAGGCGCTCACGGCACTGGCCCAGACGGCCTGGAGCGCTCGCCCCGATCGCATCATCCTCAAGGAGCTCGAAGGTTATCGGCGAGGTCGGGAACCCGGCGAAGTGCCGGCGTTCCTCGCCGCCACGCTGCAGCGCCTCGGTATGCCTTCCGATCGGATCGACGTGGTGCACGATGAGGCCGCCGCAGTCGCGGCAGCCCTGGCGTGGTGCACACCGGGAGATGTGCTGGTGCTCCCCGTGCACGCGCTCGCGGCGCGCGCCTCGGTGCTCGCGCTCCTCCGGGACTCGGGCGCCGAGTGATGAATGAAGACGGGCCACCGCATCGAACGGTGACCCGAAAAAACATTCAAGCCTCGCTGGCAGGGCGGCTGATCAGGTGCTGACGCTGCCAGCCTCCCAGAGCCGGAACCCGCCAACATACGCCTTGTCGTTCTCGCCGCGCCGCGCTCCCTCGGGCAGTTCCTTGATATGCTCCACATTGCCGCCGCCGAGGACGACGTACTCGTCCTGGCAGTTGACGCCGTAGGTCCGGCC
>JAZJZU010000081.1:0-5490 GCA_040389605.1 Gemmatimonadota bacterium | reverse complement strand
GCCCTTCCGCAGGACGCCTGACCGGACTTAGGATCCTCAACGCACACGCCATCGGGCTTTACCCCCGCCCCGCTGCTGATCTCACCCCGAATACCGACCTCACACGCCAGAGAGGGTACCGTGATCCGTGTACTGACCTCGGTGGGACACCCCTCCGACAAGGCCACCAGCGAGTTCATCGTCACCGCGCCGGTCAAGTACTCCGTCGTTGCCAATGGGCTGCTGCGATCCGAGACGTCGCTCGGCGATGGCACCAAGGTCACCCACTGGGCCCAGTCCGTACCCATTTCTTCCTGGCTCAATGCCATCGGCGTCGCCCAGTTCGCCGTGCACCACGCCGGGCAGGTGCGGGGCGTTGAACTGCAGACCTGGGTGGCGCATCAGGAGCTGGAGAACGGCATCCTCACGTTCGAGCTGCCGGCCCGCCGCGCGCTGGAATTCTTCAGCGATTACATCGGGCCCTATCCATACGAAAAGCTCGCCAACGTCTCCGCGGCCTTCGGCGGGGGTGGCACGGAACACGCCAGCGCGATCTTCTACGGCGAGAGCTCGGTCCGGAATACGCCGCAGACATCACTCGTGGCTCACGAGATCGCACACCAGTGGTTCGGCGATGCCGTCACGGAAAATGACTGGGACGATGCCTGGCTGAGTGAGGGATTCGCGACCTACTTCACACTCCTCTATACCGAGCACTACGACGGTCGTGATGCCTTCGTCGCCGGGCTGCAGCGCGCCCGGGTGACCGCGCTGGCGGCCGAAAAGCGTGTCAACCATCCCGTGGTGCACCAGAATCCTGCCGACCTGAGCGGCGTGATCCCCGGCCTCGTCTACCAGAAGGGCGCGTGGGTGCTGCATATGCTTCGGGGGCAACTCGGCAGCGAAACGTTCCAGGCAGCCATTCAGGCGTACTATCGCCGCTATCGTGACCGCAATGCCTCATCGGAAGATTTTCGGCACGTGATGGAGGAGGTCTCGGGCCAGAAGCTCGACTGGTTCTTCGAGCAGTGGCTGCACCGGACGCTTTCGCCATCCGTCGAGGGCTCCTGGACCTATGACCCCGCCAGGAAGGTTGTCGTGGTCGAGCTCCGCCAGGTACAGACCGGTGCACCTTATCGCCTGCTCCTCGACATCGGCATCGTTCCCGAAGGCGCCAATGCCCTCCCCAATGTCACCACGACCGAGATGTCGGGTGCGAGTCTGCGAGTGGAGATTCCTGCGGAGCGGATGCCACACGATGTGGTTCTCGACCCCAGCACCCGGACCCTGATGGATCAGCGAGCGTTTATTCAGCAGGTACCCTAGTGCGCGCCGGAGACGCTCAGCTGGTACTGATGCCCGGCTGCAACGGCACATTCGATGTCGGCTCCTCGGTGAGTGACGCGCACCGGATTGTAGGGGCCGCCGCTCCAGAGGGTCTCTTCGTTCGGTTGAATGTGTTCCTGCGCCATTCCACCGAACACCATTGCCCCAAGATGCCCTCGCGTAGATGGGACGGTGCACCCTGACCTCGGCCCCAGCCGGCAGGAGCGCAGCCTGGGGCTCTACCCGGTCTTCTCGGCGCGGCCCTTCACGGCGGCCGCCTCCTGATTCAGGTAGCTCTGCGTCAGGGCACCGTACGCGGCGCCAAGCAGTGCGCCGACCAGGCCGTTGAACTCGAAGCGCAGCCTGACTCGAGCAGCGTCAGGGTCGCGGTGCTCGACGATATGGTCCGCAACCAGTTCCATTCCCGGCGACCTGGCACGCCACTCAAAGCGACGACCCGGTTCGAGTGCAGTCACCGTCCACACCTGTGGCCGCAATTTCGGTTGAGTGACCCGATAGCGACGTCCCACCTCGAGCCCCCCTTCCTGCAGCGGTTCAACCCCACTTGCCGTCGGCAGCCATTGCGGCCACACCTCGACGGTCGAGAGTGCAGCCCAGACTCGTTCTGCAGTAGCCTGAATGTCCGTGCTCGCTTCATACGTCGCCATACCCTGTCGCCTCCTCCCGTGAGGTAAGCCTGTGCGACCGGCGTGGAGATTCGCCTTGTTCTGACCACCATCGAAGTCAAGGCAAAGGCCGGTGCTCCACCTTGCCCCCTCAGATGCGAGAAAAACCCATGATTTGCGACTTTCCGCAAGCTACCAGCCGCGCGAGAGCCCGACAGGCCGACAGGTGACGTGGTCGGCCAGGCTAGCCCGGAAGCACTTCCACATTCCTGGCGAGCGTCTTGAACCGCTCTCCGTTTGCCTGCACCACGGTGATGGTCAGGTGACCAGTCTTGCTGGTTTTGATGTCCCTGACGATGCCCGCCTTCCCGGCGTGGGCTCCCCCAACGACTCGACAGCGGGCGCCGTCTTTCACTTCGGCTGAAGCTTTCGCTTTCACTTGCTGCCTCCCTCTAGCGGCGCTTCGTTGGGCGAGGCACGCGCCAGTTTCCGGACCAAGAACTGCTGTTCGCCCGCCACTCGGACTCGTCCGATAACCAGGCTGTTCATTGCGGCGTCCGCGCACCATCCACGCAACGCCGATACCAGGTTTCAAGTGCAACCAGGCGGAAGATCCGGTCGTGTTCAGAGCCATCGGCCTCGAAGCGACTCAGGCATTGGGTCACCACCCCAGCGTCCGTGACGCCTCGCCCCAGCGCGCGATGAGCGGTGATGATTTCACGTATCGACGCCAGATGCGGCTGCATCCAGCGGCGGACAGGAGTGCCAAACCCTACCTTGTCGCGGCGGGCCAGGACGGCAGGCGGCAGGTCCTGCGCAAAGGCCCGCCGCATAACGTACTTGGACTGCGCACCCCGCATCTTCTGGTCGAATGGCAGGGCGAAAAGGAACTCCACCAACCGGTGATCGAGAAAGGGGAGGCGCGACTCGACTGAATGCGCCATGCTGATCACATCGCCGTAGTAGAGGAGAGCCGGGAGAATCTTCAGTGTGATGTCACGGTAGAGTGCCTTGGTCAGCGGGTCTCCGAACGCATCGGGAACTGGCCAGCTCCCCGCATCGGTTGCAGCGCCGAAGGCGGATGACAGCAGCGACAGTCTGGCCGGTGGCCGGGGACGTTGCCTGAGATGCAGTGCCTCGACAAGGGGGCGGCGCTCGAGCCGATTGAGCAGCCGCCACGCCGCAGCAATCCGTGCTCCCCTCACCGGTAGGTTCCAGGGTCGAAGCCGGTCGACTTCCGCGTGCAGATACGGCCTGGTATAGAGCTCGGGGTAACCCGCGAGCAGCTCGTCGGCTCCCTGCCCTTCCAGAACCACCGATGCCTGTGCAGCGACTGCCTCGAGCAGCGTCCATCGCGCCAGTTCCTGGGAGCGATGTGGCGGTGCATCCAGGTGGTGCGCGAGTCGACCGAGGTCGTCCAGGAATCGCGATGGATCGTACTCCACGAGGTGCAACGGCATCCCGACGTCGGCTGCCACAAGCGCTGCGTAGCGGCTCTCGTCCTGCTCGAACCCGGGGAAGCTCGCCGTGAACGCCTGCATTGCCTCGCTCATACCCTGTGATTGGGCATGCACCGCGATGGACGATGAGTCGAGTCCCCCACTCAGAAGCAGTGCGACTGGAACATCCGACCGGAGCCTGATGCGCACCGCGTCGCGGAACAGCTCCCGGAAGGTGTCGGGTGGCCTCCGGAAATCATACGATTCAGACTGGTCGGTGAACGACCAGTAGCGAGTCTCCCGCACCGCATCCCGCGTAATCACCAGGTTGTGGGCCGCAGGCAGCTGAGCGATCCCCGCGAATGCGCTCCCCCGCCCGTCGGGCGAGCCTGCGAAGGTGAGATACCGGCGCACGAATGCCGGATCTGGCGTCGGGAGTACTTCGCCACCTGCAAGAATAGCCTTCGCCTCGGAGGCGAAATAGAAACAGTCGCCGTGCCAGGCGATGAAGAGCGGCTTGATCCCGAATCGGTCACGGGAGCAGAGCAATTGGCTGCGACGCCTGTCCCACAGCGCGAAGGCCCACATCCCGTTGAATCGCCGCATGCACGATTCGCCCCACTCCTCATAGGCGTGGACGATCACCTCGGTGTCCGTGGCCGAGCGAAAGACGTGGCCACGCGCCTCGAGTTCGTCGCGCAGTTCGAGATAATTGTGGATCGCGCCGTTGAAGACCACGAATATGTCGCCGCGCTCGTTCGCGATCGGCTGTTGCCCGGATGGGCCGAGGTCGATGATCGAGAGGCGACGGCTGGCCAGGAGCAGGTTGGGAAGAAACGCAGCAGTGACCGACTGACCCGTCGCCGAGTCGCCCGTAGCGCTATCGGTCAGCAGGAAGCCGTAGTCGTCGGGACCACGGTGGATCAGGGTCTCGGCCATTCGCTTGATACGGCTGCCATCGGAAGGGTCCGGCCCACCCCGGCGCCACAGCCCCGCAATGCCGCACATCAGGTCACGCCCGAACTGACCGCGGAAGCAGGATCCCCTTCCCCTTGAACGCGGGCATCCGGTAACTGATCACTTCCTGGGCCTCAGGCGCGGCGGCCGCAACGGTCGCCCTGATTCGTGACAGCACCGGTTGCACGGCCGCCGGCGCATTCGCGATGTACTCGTCAATGTCGTTCGGTACCGCACTTCGCATCGCCATAGCGAGGGTCTCCCGGATGTGGTGCGATGGTGGTGCCATCCCGCGATTGGTCGGGGAGTGACGCGTCGAGGGCGCGGGTACATCGGCGGCCTGGCTCGTGGCACACCACAGCAGCTTACTGTCGCGCAATCAGGAACTGCTGAATCTTCCCATCCGGCGATCGATACATCGCGGTCGCTGCCGGGGTGCTGCCCACCATATACCGCACGTTCGCGACTTCGAAACCGCCACGTTCGCGCACGCCGGTGACCACCACACCCGACACCTTACCGTGCGCCACGAGCGACTTCCGGTCCGCGGCGATGCGTTCGTCGGTCATCAAGGCATTGAAGTCATCGCTCAGCGTACTCCGATCGACCTTTCCGGCCTCGAGTGAGGTCAGGAACTGCTTCGCGGCGTCGATCGCCGACGGCCCGGCAATGGTCGGGACGGTGGTGTGCGGAATGAGCATATCGATTGCAGCGTCCAGGATCGGACGAACGGAGGCCTGGTCCGTGTTGGAAATGAGTGCGATGCCCGAACGGGTGGAGGGAATGAAGAGATTCTGCGTCGAGAAGCCCGCAACACCGCCGCTGTGGCCCAGGATCAACGCCTCTGGTCGCGAGGTGACCGACAGACCGCAGGCGTAGCCCGTCGACCGACCGTCGTCGAGCAGCCGCGGGGTCGTGAGCGTCGCATAGGACGCAGGCGTCAGCAGTTTCCCGTCCATCAGCGCCAGATCCCACGTCAACAGGTCGGTGGGTGTCGAATAGATCGCGCCGGCGGCGCCTGCCCAGCCGCGCCCCTCTCGCGGCAGTGCCGGGATGGGCTCACCCATCGCAGACGACGTGTACCCCTTCGACATTCCGGTGTCGGTCGGCGGTGGCTCATATACGGTGCGGGTCAGGCCGAGCGGCTTGAAGATCCGCTCATC
>JAZJZU010000080.1:5084-19964 GCA_040389605.1 Gemmatimonadota bacterium | reverse complement strand
GCGAAGCCGGCGGCTTCCTGTATTACGTGATGCCGTTCATCGACGGGGAGTCGTTGCGCGACAAGCTCTCCCGTGAGCGACAGGTCGACATCGCCGAGGCGCTCTCGATCACCCGGCAGGTCGCCGCCGGGCTGTCATATGCTCACGAACACGGGATTGTACACCGGGATATCAAGCCCGAGAATATCATGCTGGTGCGAGGTCACGCACTGGTCGCCGATTTCGGCATCGCCCGGGCAGTCGGCGCAGCGGGCGGACAGCAGCTCACCGCAATCGGGAGCGCGATCGGGACACCGCAATACATGAGTCCGGAACAGTCGGCTGGTGTGTCAGACGTTGACGGCCGATCGGACACGTACTCGCTGGCCAGTGTGCTCTACGAAATGTTGACGGGCGAGCCGCCACATACCGGAGCGACCGCGGCGGCGGTGATCGCGAAACGGCTCGGCACGACCGCGCCGAGCGCACGTGTACTGCGCGATAGCGTGCCGAGATCGGTCGACGGCGCGCTGCACCGCGCACTGCAGCGGGCTCCTGCAGACCGCTTCGCGACCGCGAGCGATTTCGCTGCCGCGTTGCAACGGAGCGGCCACGGCGGTCGTTCGGTCGTGCTGAGGCGAATGCCGCTCGCCGGCGCGGCATTGATCATCCTCTTCGCTGCGGCATGGTTTGGTTGGCGAGGCCGCGGTTCACGCGCCGTCCTCGACGCGGATGTGATCGCCGTGCTGCCGTTCCGGGTTGGGGGCAGCAATTCCTCGATTGCCTACCTGCGTGAATCGATGCTCGACCTGCTGCAAGCGCGCTTGAGCAGCGGCACCGGCGCCCGAACCGTGGAACCGCGCACCTTGCTCGCCGCCTGGCGCCGCGCCATCGGCAACGAGAAGGACGACCTCTCCGAAGACGCGTCCCGTAAGCTTGCGCGCGAGCTTGGCGCCGGGCGGGTGCTGCTCGGCAGCGTGGTCGCGACGCCCACCGAACTCACACTCTCCGGCGCGCTGCTCGATGTCCGTGACGGTACCATTCTCGCGCGCCAGTCGATCGTCGGTGCACCGGACAGTATTGCGACCCTGGTCAATCGCCTGACCGCTGCGTTGCTGATCCGCAACGCCGGCGAAGAGCCGGAACGCGAGGCCGGACTCGCGGCCGCTCCGCTCGAGGCGCTGCAGGACTACCTGGCTGGGCGCCGAGCGTATCGCCGCGGTGATCCGTTCACGGCAATGCAACTGTATGGCAAGGCGCTGGAACGCGACTCGACGTTTGTGGCAGCGGCATACAGCATGGTGGCCACAAATGCCTGGATCGGAACCGTGGTGACGACCGCGGGGTATGCCGTCATCCCGAAGGTCTGGCGCATGCGCGATCGCCTCAACCCACGGGATCTGGCGCTCTTCCTTGCCATCCCGCCGGTGGGACCCAACTATCCCGGGCCCTCGTCGTACCGCGAGATCATTGCGCAGGCGGAACGCGCGGCGAAGCTCGCTCCCGACAGCCCCGAATCCTGGACGCTCCTGGGCCAGGTGCATGGCGGCTATGGCCCGATGGCCAGCGAAACAGACTGGGCGACGCGGGCCACCGCAGCTCTCGACCGGGCCATTGCGCTGGACTCTACGTTCGCCACGGCGCTGCAGGTGCGACTCTCCATTGCCTTGCGCATCAACGATACCGCGGCGATGGCGCGATACGCGCGGCTCAATGCCGGGCTCGCGGCGCGCGGAATCACGTCGGGATTCTTCGACCACGTCTTTCTCTGGGCGGCGGCCCGCTCGCTGGGTGACAGCGTGGGGGCTCGACAATGGCGAGACCGGTCGACCGGGCTCAGCCACACGGAGTACATCTCGAAACTCACGTTGATTTCGTTGCATAGCGCTGCGACCGCGCTGCCGCTTGATGACGCCGCTTGGGCGATCGCGACGCTTCGGCAAGCGGCCATCAGCGATACCGACCGGATCGGTCTTGGCCTGGCGGATTACGCGATGCGGTTCGCTGCGGGGCGCAGCGACATCCATGACCTGACGGGGGTGCTCGGCAGCGGGCCGCAATGGGCCGCGGGAATCGTGCAGCAGGCATTGTTCGAGCCGGCATACCACGACGTCGCCGAGCGACTGATCGCCGAGGAGAACCGTGGACAGCTCCGCACGCTGTCGGGTCAGGGGCTGGCACGCTGGCCGCCATTTCACGATTGCTATGCGACGCTCTTTCGCGTGGAACGCGGCGATACGTCGGGGATGCGGGCATCGATCCGTCGCCTGGTCGAATATGACGCCGATAGCAGGGGCCGTGCGGATTCGGCTGGCGTCCGCCCGATTGACCTGCGGATCTGTCCGGCCACCCTGGAGGCGCTCCTTGAGAGCCGGATCGCGAGCGGCGCGGCGCGACCGGCGCTCGACCGCCTCGACTCGCTGATGCAGGAAGGCCCGCAATGGTTTTCGGGTGGTCTCGATATGTCACCGACGGCGTTCGCCAATTTCGTGGTGGCGCGACTTCGCGCCGCACAGGGGAATCGCGCCGCGGCGCTCGCGGCAATCCGCCGACGCGAGGTGAACTACTTCCCGGCGTTCACCTGGAGCCTGCCGGCCTTTCTGCGCCAGGAAGGCCGCCTCGCGGCGGCGGCCGGCGACACCGCCGGTGCGATTCACGCCTACGATCAGTACCTCACGCTTCGAACCGACCCGGACCCGCCCTTCAAGGCGCAGCGCGATTCGGTTGTGGCCGAACGGACGGCACTGAGGCGCCAATAGGGGCGCTGCGCAGTGCGGCCTTTCCCTACGACTGGCTCTTCCGCGGCCAGACCTGATTGCTGCGGTCGATGTCCGGAAAATCGCCCGCGGCATCGATCTCCACCCGCGTGACGGCAGACTTCGCGGCCACGCTCGCAGTTGCCCGACGGGACCCGCCCAGCCACACCGTGACCGGCAGCTCGATATTCTGAACTGATCCGTCGGCGTGCGTGACACGCAGCCGCACCGGCATCGGCGCCATCCCGTGATCCTCGACCGTGATCACGGTGGAGTCGCCGCGTGTCGCAACATCTGCAATCGCCTGGTCGAGCGGCCAGCCGTGATAGAACCAGGTCTGCCAGAACCACGAGAGGTCTTTCCCGCCGGCGCGATTCATCGCATTGAAGAAGTCGTAGGGTTGCGGATGGCGGCCAGTCCAGTCACGACCGTACCGCACCAGCGCGTCGTGAAAGGTGTCGGCCCCCATCACGCTGCGCAGCGCCGCGAGTACCTGGGCGGTCTTGTTGTAGAAGAGCATATATCGGTCGCCGGGATAGCCGTCGCCCGGGAGCATCAGTGAATAATCCTGCCCAGCCCGCGCGAACCGCAGATACTCCTGACGCTGCCCCGCCTCGGCGTCGTTGGGACGCCCCCCCGTGCGTGGTGCGCCGTAGAGCACCGCCATCGTTTGCGCCACGTTGAACTGGGTGAACCCTTCATCCATCCAGGGGAAGCGGGTCTCGTTGCTGCCGACCTGCATCGGGAACCACATATGCCCGGTCTCGTGCATCAAGTCACCCGCGAGCGAGAGGGTGTCGGGCCACGGCTGCATCACCGTCATCATCGGATACTCCATCCCGCCCCCGGTCAGCACCCCCTCCATCGAGCTCATCGTGGGCCACGGGTAGGGCCAGAGCCAGTCGGAGAGCTTCTCGATGGCGTCGCGAGTGAAGCGCGCACCTCCGAGGTTCCACGCGGCCGCGCGAGCGGTGAGCCGGAAGAACGAATGGATATCGACCGTATCCGGTGCCGCTCCCTGACGCGTGACCAGCGCGCGCGTCGCATCCCACGCCTGCTCGTTGCTGGCGCCCCACGCGAAGTCGCGCACGTCGCGGGCGCGATACTGCCAGGTGGTCGTGGCACCCCGCCGCGCAAAGACGGTGGCGGGGTCCTGACCTGGCGCGAAAAGCCGGATCACGCGGCCACTGCGGCGCACTGCCGCGAGGGAGTCGCGGGCCGAGGAGGTCAGCACGTCAGCGGGGTTGATGAGAAGGCCGGTGGCGCCAACCGTCCAGCCATACGGCACCGTGAGGCGTACGTCGTAGTCGGCGGGGTCCATATAGAACTCGGCCTGCGACAGATACGGGTCGGTCACCCAGCCGTCGATATCGTCGTAGACCGCGAGCTGCGGGTACCAGTATCCCATGAAGAAGACGTTGCCTTCGCGTCCCTGGCGGCCGTCCGACGGCGATGGGGGCGGCGCGTATGACCAGTCGAAGGCCATTACGAGGCTGTCCCCAGGCAGGAGCGGGGTCGCGAGTGGGACTCGCATCACCGTGCCCTGCACGAGGTAGCTCCCGGCTGCGCCGCGGCCGCGACGTCGGCCAGCCGTCGTGTCGGGCGGGGTGAGGGGCTGCCCGCCAATGGCGACCCGCGTCAGCGTGACCCCGCCGGTGATGGGGGCCGCGCCGATCCGCTCGTTGCCCGGTGCGAAGAGATTCTGGCGGAGGTAGACGAACACCGTGCGCAGCGTGTCGGGCGAGTGATTCCGGTAGGTCACCGTCTCGCGACCCGTCACGCGACCAGCGATCGGGTCGAGCGCTGCATCGATCGTGTAGCGCGCGTGCTGGACCCAGTTACGGGGGCCGGGCGCTCCGCTCCTGGTGCGCGTGCCTGCCCCGACGGCCCGGGTGAACCCTGGCGATTCGAACACCGGCCCCGGGATCGGCCGAGGTGTGTTCGCGGTGGGACTCGTCACGGTGGGTGCAGGGACGGTCTGGGCTGCCAGCGGCGCAATGCCGAGGGCCAGGGCGAGGGCGAGGAACAGCGCGGGGAGGCGGACCGACATCACGGTCTCCAGCGTAGAAGCGAGGGGAGGAACGAAGAATAGCCCACCGCGTCGGCAATGCCCCAGCGGCGGCCCGATCGCTGGATTGGTGGTATCTTTCGAGCATTCCGCCACAACTGATCCCGCCACCCCGGATCCGCGTTGAGCACTCTCGACCGCCTCGGTGCCGCCCTGTCCGATCGCTACACGCTCGAGCGCGAACTCGGCGCCGGCGGGATGGCCACGGTGTATCTGGCGCACGACCTCAAGCACGATCGAGATGTGGCGATCAAGGTGCTGCATCCCGATCTGGGTGCCGCACTCGGCGGTGAGCGCTTTCTGAGTGAGATCCGGACCACCGCGCGATTGCAGCACCCGCACATACTCCCGCTGCTCGATTCCGGCGAAGCGGATGGATTGCTCTACTACGTGATGCCCCTCGTCACCGGCGAGACGCTTCGCTCCCGACTTGAGCGCGACCGACAGCTCCCCATCGACGCTGCGCTACGCATTGCCCGTGAAGTGGCGGACGCCCTGGGGTACGCCCACAGCCACGGCGTCATCCATCGGGACATCAAGCCCGAGAACATCCTGCTGCAGGATGGCCACGCCCTCGTGGCCGATTTCGGGATCGCCCTCGCCGTGCAGAGCGCGGGGGGATCACGGATGACGCAGACAGGGCTCAGCCTCGGCACGCCTCAGTATATGAGTCCCGAGCAGGCAATGGGTGAGCGTGCCATCGACGCCCGCAGCGATATCTACGCCCTCGGAGCGGTGACATACGAAATGCTCGCGGGTGATCCGCCGTTCACCGGGTCGAGTGTGCAGGCGATCGTGGCGAAGGTGATGACCGAGCGGCCATCGCCAATCCGCACCGTGCGCGATACGGTATCCGAGGCGATCGAAGATGCGGTGCTGGTGGCCCTTGCCAAGCTTCCCGCCGACCGCTGGCCGACGACTGCGGAATTTGTTGCGGCCCTGGGAGGACACGGCGCGACGACCCGGCAACGTGCGACCGCCGGAACGCGGTCGCTAGCCACACCCGAAGGCCGGCGTTCGCGGTTCCTCTGGCCGGTCGCGTTCGGCCTTGCGGCGGCGGCGGCCGTGTGGGGCTGGTGGTCTCGCCCTCGCGTCGAGGCCGCCCCGGTCGTTCGCCTCGAACTGCAGCCAGTGACGGGCACCAGAGTCGCGTATCCGGTTACGGGCGTTGCCACGCAGCTGGCCGTCTCCCCGGATGGCAGCCGGGTGATCTACGCTGCGACTGCAGCCGATGACGGCTGGATGCTTTACCTCCGGAACCTGGACCAGCTAGTCTCCCGGGCTATTCCCGGCACCGGCGGCGCGTTCAATCCGGAGTTTTCGCCGGATGGCAAGTGGATCGCGTTCCGGTCGGCCGACGGCAAGCTCAAGAAAATCCTGCTCGATGGCAGCGCACTGACCACCCTCTGCACCATTGACAACGGTGGCAGCGTCGGCGCGGGAATTAGCTGGGTCTCGAACAGGGAAATTGTCTTCGCGCGGGGCACGTACTCGGAGGGCCGTGGGCTCTGGCGAGTGTCGGCCGATGGTGGAGAGCCGGTGCAATTCTCGAAATTCGACAGCGCCTCGAATGAACGGTTGCAGCTCGCTCCGCACGCCATTGAGGGCGGACGACTGATTCTCTACAGCAGTACCATCGCCAGCAACGCCGATCTCACCATCGCCGTCATCGAGACGGCGAGCGGCAAATCGACGGTCCTCAAGACGCTGCGTGGCGCGCGCGCCATCGGCTATGTCGATGGCATGCTCCTCTACGTGCGCAACGATGGGGCCTTGATGGCGGCGCCGTTCGACAGCAAGGCACTGCGCGCCGGTGCCCCCATCCAGATTTCCGACAGCATTGCCGTGCCCCCATCCGCGTGGAGTACTCCCGTGGCGCTGTCGGCAAACGGTTCGCTCCTCTACCAGAAAGGCGGGATCGCCAGCCAGGTTGTGATGGTGGGGAGGGACAGCACACGTATTCTGCTGGATTCGGCGCAGAGTTACCTGCATCCCCGGCTGTCGCCGGACGGTCGCCGTCTGGCTGTCGAAGTCCAGGGGGCCGCGGGCGCTGATATCTGGATCACGGATCTTGCCAACCACACATCCGAACGGCTCACACGAGAGGGCTTCAACAATCGCCCCGAGTGGAGTCCCGATGGGCGCGAAGTCCTCTTTACTTCGTCGCGCTCACCCGCCAACGCCCTCTGGATGCAACCCGCAGACGGGAGTGCCGCAGCGCGAGTGGTCGTGAAGGATGTGAATCCGATCCGGGAAGGCGTGGTCACACCCGACGGCAGATCGATCGTCTTCCGGATCGACACGCCCACCAACAACCGCGACATCTTCAGCATCAGCCTGGCGGGGGGCGACTCGGCAGCGCCGCTACTGGTGGGCATCAACGACGATAAAGAGCCGCGCGTCTCGCCGGACGGGAAATGGCTCGCCTACGTCTCGAACGAGACCGGTCGAGAAGAGGTCTATGTCCGGGCTATCACCGGCGCCGGTGGTCGAGTGTCGGTCTCGGTCAGTGGGGGGGGCGAACCACTCTGGTCGCGCGACGGACATCGGTTGATCTACCGCAGCGGCTCCGCGCTCGTGGCCGCGGAGATCGTGACCACTCCCGCCCTCGCCGTTACCACGCGGGTGCCTGTGCTCAGCGGACCCTACGCCACGGAAGTGTACCATCCCAACTACGATGTGACCCCTGACGGCCGAAATTTCGTGATGGTACGACCGGTCGAGCAGAATCGGCAGCTGGTGCTCGTTGTCAACTGGCTGCAGGAGTTGCGGGCCCGAACCGGCGGTCGCAAGTGACCGTCGCCCTCCGTCTCGCTGCCGCCCTCGTCGATCGCTACACCATCGAGCGCGAGCTTGGGCAGGGCGGGATGGCCACGGTCTATCTCGCGCGCGATATCAAGCACGAGCGCCAGGTCGCGATCAAGGTGATGCACCCCGAGGCGAGCGCCGAACTCGCGACTGACCGCTTTCTACGAGAGATCCGCACCACCGCGAACCTGCAGCATCCTCACATTGTGCCGTTGCTCGATTCCGGCTCGGCGAACGGTCAGCACTATTTCGTGATGCCGCTCATCGACGGCGAGACGCTTCGGACCCGGCTCGAGCGTGAGAAACATCTGCCGGTGGACGAGGCCGTTCGCCTGGTGAGCCAGCTTGCCGACGCACTGCAGTACGCCCACGACAACGGCATCCTCCATCGCGATCTCAAGCCCGAGAATGTGATGCTGAGCCGCGGCCACGCCATGCTGGCCGATTTCGGTATTTCCCACAGTGCCGGCGATGTCGACGATCGCCTCACGCGGACCGGGTCGTCCGTCGGCACTCCGGCGTACATGAGCCCCGAACAGGCAACGGGCGAGCGCGAGCTCACGGCGGCATCTGATGTCTACGGCCTCGGGGCCATTCTCTTCGAATTGATCACCGGCGAGCCACCATTCACGGGACCAACGGCCCAGGCCATTCTCGTCAAGCGCTTCACCTCCGATGCCCCGCTGCTGCGAACGCTTCGAGATGACGCGCCCGTCGGCTGTGAGGCGGCGGTCGCGAAGTCGCTGGCGAGTGACCCGGACCATCGTTTCGCCACCGCCGCGGCTTTCGCGGCCGCACTTGCGACCGACGCCACTCCTGCCGCGACCATCCAGCCGCTGCCCACGGACGATCGTTCGTTGGTGGTGCTGCCTTTCGAGGACCACGGCACCAACCCTGAGGACGAGCAGTTCAGCGATGGCCTCACCGAGGAGATCATCACCGACCTCTCGCGGGTGAAGGCGCTTCGCGTCCTTTCGCGGACGTCGTCGATGCGGCTCAAGGGCACCAGCAAGTCCATTTCCGCGCTCGGTCGCGAACTGCGCGTGCGCTACGCCCTTTCGGGCAGTGTACGGCGCTCGGGCAACTCGCTCCGGATCACTGCCGAACTTGTCGATGCCGCGACCGATGCCCCGATCTGGGCCGAGCGATTCAGCGGTACCATGGATGACGTCTTTGACGTGCAGGAGCGCGTGGCCCGCGAGATTGTCGCGGCACTGGGGATCACGCTGACGTCCGAGGAAGACCGCCACCTTGCCCAGCGCCCCATCGAGAACCCGCGCGCCTTCGAGCTCTTCCTCCGGGCCCGGCAGGAGCTGCGCCGCTACGACAGCGCGTCGATCGAGCGCGGAGAGGAGATGGTCCGGCAGGCGATGGCGATCGAAGGCGAGGCGGCGCCGCTGGAGGCATTGCTCGCGTGGGGCACGGTCGCCCGGGTCCGGGCCGGCCTGGCCCCCGACAAGAGCGGTCTCGACGGGGCGACCGCCGTTGCGGAGGCCCTCATCCGGAAGGCACCCGATGCACCGTACGGTCACGCACTGCTGGGATTCATCGGATATGAACGCGGGGCGATGCCCGAGGCCATCAAGCATCTGCGCGCTGCCCTCGAGCGCGAGCCCAACGACGCCGATGCGTTCTTCTATCTCGGCATCTGCCTCGTGGCGTGCGGGCACATCGAGGCTGGTGAGCGCACGGTACAGCGATTGATGGCCTCCGATCCGTTGTCACCGCTGGCCTGGCTCCTCGCGGGGCTGATGCCGTGGTGGAACGGGCACGTGGCAGTGGGCCTTCCGAGTATTGAGCGGGCGCTTGCCCTTGACCCCGCCAATGCCATTATCCGCTGGAGCCTGGGCTATGGCCGGGCACTCGTGGGCGACATCAGTGGGGCCGCCAGTGACGCAGCGGTTCTTCAGCAACAGGCACCAACGATGCCCTACTCAGCCCAGCTGACCGCGCTGGTCCACGCGATACAGGGGCGAAAGGATGAGGCGCTGACGGCATTGCGTGGTGCTCAGGGCCTCGACGGTCACCACAAGTTTCACCTCGCCGAGTCGTTCGCGATGGCGGGCGACACCGAGCGTGCATTCGTCCTGCTGGAGGAGGCGGTGGACTCCGGATTCCACACGGGCCCCTTCATCGCCATCCACTGTCCTTTCCTCGAACCGCTCCGGGGCACGGCGCGCTTCGACGCCATCGCGGCCAAGGCACTCCGGCTCACGCGGGAGTTCGCGGAGAGTGGAGTCGCGCCATGACCCTCGATTCGCTCAGGGCTGCACTCGCCGATCGCTACACCATCGAGCGCGAGCTTGGGCAGGGCGGGATGGCGACCGTGTATCTCGCGCGCGATATCAAGCACGATCGTCAGGTCGCGATCAAGGTGCTTCGCGAAGATCTCTCCGCGTCACTTGGCGCGGGACGGTTCCTCCGCGAGATCAAGATCGCCGCCCAGTTGCAGCATCCGCATATTCTCCCGTTGCTCGATTCGGGCGATGCCGACGGCTCGCTGTTTTTCGTGATGCCCTACATCAAGGGGCAATCGCTGCGGGAGCGCCTGGAGCGTGAGGGCGAACTGCCGGTGCACGAGGCGGTGCGGCTGATCACCGAAGTGGTCGATGCGCTCGTCGAGGCGCACGAACACGGCGTGGTCCATCGCGACATCAAGCCCGACAACGTGATGCTCTCTGGCCGCCACGCGCTGGTGACGGATTTCGGCGTGGCCAAGGCGATCAGCGAGGCGACTGGCCGCAACACGATCACCACGCTGGGCGTGGCCGTCGGAACACCGACCTATATGTCGCCCGAACAGGCGGCAGCCGATCCGCACGTCGACCATCGCTCGGACATCTATTCTGTCGGCGTGATGGCCTACGAGATGCTGAGCGGTCGCCCCCCGTTCACGGGGAGCACCCCACAGCAGGTGCTCGCAGCGCACGTGACCGAGGCGCCAGACTCGGTGGCGAAGCGCCGCCCCGCGATTTCGCCGGCGATCGAAGCGGTGGTGATGCGCTGCCTCGCGAAACGCCCCGCCGATCGATTCCAGACGGCCGCGGAACTTCACGCCGCGCTGGAGCCGCTCGCGACGCCGAGCACCGGCATAACGCCGACCCAGACCCGGCCGGTTACCGCCTGGACCGATCCGGTTGCCTCGCGTCGGTGGGTGCTGCCGGCAGCCGGGGTCGTGATCGTGGTGCTGCTCGCGGCGATTGTCTGGTCGCTCTCCCGGCGAGGATCACAAGGAGACGTGCTCGTCAACGCGCCAAGGCTTCAGGCCACGTTTTCGGGAACGGTCGATGCCGGGGCGTTGTCGCCCGACGGGCAACGCGTGGCCTTCGGCGAACAGGAGTGTGACAGCGCCGAGCGCTGCACGATGTCACTGATCGTGCAGGACGTGGGTGGGGTCGGGCGGCTCCGAGCCGCCACCGGTATTGCCGGCCTGTACCAGATTCAGTGGAGTCCGAACGGCAGCGAGTTGCTGGTGACGGCGACCTCTGCCGATGGCGTGTTCGGGAACTTTGTCATCCCCTCGCTCGGAGGAGCGGCACCCCGGTTCATCAATGCCGCGCAGAGTGTGTACTTCGGAAACGGCGATTCCATCCTCGTGGCGACAGAGGTCCAACCGGGCGAGCTCGGATTTTCGGCAATGCACCTGCTCGACCGGCGGGGTAGCGACACACTCCATTTTGCCCGTCCTGGCGTGCAGGCTGGGGCCTGGGCCTCGTCGCCCGATGGTCGCCAGATCGCGCTGTACTTTCGGAATGAAACCGGGGCCTCCTATCTCGCCGTGATCAGCCGTGATGGCACGGTGCTCGATTCCCTCGCTCACCCTCGCGGGGTGATTCCGATCGGGTGGTCGCCAGATGGACGTCTGGTGCTTCAGGTCCGAGACACCACCAATCCCGAATTCCTGGCGGTGGTCGACCGTAAGGTGAGTGCCGCAGGGATCCTCGGGCGCGAACAGCGCACCCTGGTTCCCTCACAGCTGATGTCCGTTCCCGGAGCCTCGAAGGCCGGCGTGTATTACCTCTCAGGACCGGACGAGTCGGTGCTCTTCGAGGCGACTCGCCCCGTGGTCCCCTCCGCCAATCTGGCCCTGCGCAAAGTGACGAGCACGACGGCAAGTCTGACGATGTTGATGGCGGGAGATGGCAAATCGCATCTGGTGTCCCGCACACCGCGCGTCGACAGGGCGCAGGCGGTAAGTCAATTGTCGGTGCTCCCCTTCGGCGGCGGTCCGGAGCGCCCTCTCGCCGCCGGGATCCGCGGGGTGATCGCCACCTCCCGGAACGTCAAGGCCGATGCCGTCGTGGTGGTGCACCGCGATGGGCCGAATGCGCGGATCACCTCCTTCGATCTCGAGTCGGGTCGCCGCACGGAGCTGGGCGCGATACAGGACACCACGGCGATGGTTGCGCTTGAGGTTCTCCGCGATGGGAGTCTCGCCTGGTTCGACGCCACTGATTCAGCAAGTGCCATCCAGGTTCGCGAACCTGCGGGCACGCGCCGCAAGATCGCGCTCCCAAGTGTCACGGCGGAGCTGTTGGAGGATTCCTCCTTCGGCGATGGCGTTGTGGGATGGGGCTGGACCAAGCCGGGCTATGACACCCTGGTGGTGTATCACGTGCCTCCGGGTGCCTCGAGCGCGCGGGTCCTGCTCAGGACCGTGCAGGACAATGTGATCGGGATGCACTGGCTGCCCGACGGGACCATCGAGCTCATCTTTGGCGAGACATCCCATAGCGCGGCGATCTACGTGCTGGACCCGCGGACGCTGGTGTTGCGCAGGGTGGCTCCCATCCGACTTCCTGACGTGACGGCGGCCTCGTTTTCCATCGACGGCCTCCGGATGAACCTGCGCACCAACGAACGGCACCGCGATCTCTGGATTGCCAAGGTATTCAAGTGAACCTCTCCCGACCCGAGCGACACTCGTGACCGCACCCGCCCGACTGATCGCTGCCCTCGCCGATCGCTACCGCATCGAACGGGAACTGGGTGCTGGCGGGATGGCCACGGTCTATCTCGCCCACGACCTCAAGCACGACCGCCAGGTCGCCATCAAGGTCCTTCGCCCGGAACTCGCGGCTGTCATCGGCGCCGAACGGTTCCTGAGCGAAATCAAGACCACGGCCAACCTGCAGCATCCGCACATCCTGCCCTTGTTTGATTCGGGAGTGGCCGACTCGTTCCTCTACTATGTGATGCCCTTCATTGAAGGGGAGTCGCTCCGCGACCAGCTCACGCGGGAGAAACAGCTCCCGATCACCGACGCCGTACGCATCGCGACCGAGATCGCCAGTGCGCTCGATTACGCCCACCGCCACGGCGTCATCCATCGCGACATCAAGCCCGAAAACATCCTGCTGCACGATGGCCGCGCCCTCGTGGCCGATTTCGGAATCGCCCTGGCCGCCAGCAAGGCCGGGGGCAGCCGGATGACCGAAACGGGAATGTCGCTGGGTACCCCGACCTATATGTCCCCCGAGCAGGCGATGGGGGAGCGCGAGATCACGGCGCGCAGCGATGTCTACGCGCTCGGCTGCGTCACCTATGAAATGCTCGTGGGCGATCCACCCTTCCTCGGCGGGACCGCGCAGGCCATCGTTGCGAAGGTGATGACCGAGAAGCCCGCTCCTCCCTCCAGGATTCGCGATACTGTCCCTGCGGGCGTGGAAGACACGGTGCTCATCTCCCTCGCGAAGCTCCCGGCCGATCGCTTCGCGTCTGCGGCCGATTTCGCCGCATCGCTTACTGCGGGTGGATCGACGCAGCGACTCGGTGCGACTGCCACCGGCCTCCGGGGTGACGCCATCTCTCCTCGTCGCCGGGCCGCACGAGCACTGCCCTGGGTGCTTGCCGCAGCGTTCGCCCTCCTGGCGCTCACCGGCCTGATGCGACGCCCCTCGCCCGCGGCTGAGGCACCAGTGGTGCGATTCACCATCCCCGCCGTTGCCAACGACCGCATCAGCTCGCTCGGCTATAACCCCCTCACGGTTTCGCCCGACGGGCAGACATTGGTGTACGTTGGCGCCGGGACGGGCGGTCGTCTGCAACTGGTGGCCCGGCGCCTCGAAGAGGTGACGCCCAGGCCGCTCCCCGGGACCGAAGACGCCACCAACCCGTTCTTTTCGCCCGATGGAAAGTGGGTCGGTTTCATTCGCAGCAATCAGCTCTTCAAGATCGCCCTCGATGGCAGCGTCCCCCAGCTGATCGCTCCAGCCCCCGGTACGTTCAACGGCGCCAACTGGGCGCACGACGGACGGATCATTGTCTCGGGGAACCGGGCGCTCTATGCCGTGCCGGAGAACGGTGGGACCGCGGTGCTGCTACCCGGCCTCGAAAGAATTCCCGGGGAGCAATATCGGACGGCGCCGATCGTGCTCGACGATGGGCGTCATCTGGTCTACTCCAGCTGGGGCACGGCCTCCACGAACGATGTGCATATGGCGGTGCTGACGCTTGCCACCGGCGCAACGACGCGACTCAATATCCAGGGCATCCACGCGCTGGGTGTGGTGGATGGTGCCCTGGTGTACGCCACGACCAGCGGGCTGATCATGGCGGTTCGCGTGAATTTTGAGAAAGGCAGGGTCCTCGGGACGCCGGTGCAACTCGTCGACAATGTCACCACCAACAGCAGCACTGGTCTGGTGCGCGCGGCCGTCTCGCCCACGGGTACGCTCCTCTATCAGGGCGGCTCGGCACTCTCTCGCGTGGTGATCGCTGGCAGTGACGGCGTCAAGCGAGTGGGGCTGGAAGACTCGCGCGATTACAGCTTTCCGCGGCTCTCGCCCGACGGGCGTCGCCTCGCAATCGGGATCGGCGTCGCGGGCTCTCGCGACGTGTGGGTCTATTCGCTCGGCGCCGGAACGCTCACGCGGCTTACCAGCGGAACCCTCAACGAGCGACCGGAGTGGAGTCCTGACGGAGCGCGCGTGTTGTTCCGCACCGACCAGGCTGGGCGGGCTGCCATCTGGTGGCGACCGGTGGATCTCAGTGCCGAAGCGGCGCCGCTCGTGGCCGGAGCCAACCTCGACGTGTTCGAGGCGATGCTCTCTCCAGATGGGCAACGGGCGGTTTTTCAGCTCGATACGGCCGGCGCAGATATCTACTATCGCGGCCTCGCGGGGGACACGATGCCGCATCCCGTGGCCAACAATCCCACCGCCATCGAGAACATGCCGAGGGTGTCACCCGATGGCCGCTGGATTGCGTTCGTGACCAACGAATCGGGACGCGATGAGGTGGTGGTCCAGCCCTTTCCCGGGCCCGGCG
>JAZJZU010000080.1:0-5074 GCA_040389605.1 Gemmatimonadota bacterium | reverse complement strand
GGCGGCACGGAGCCGCTCTGGTCGCGCGACGGGAAACAGCTGTTCTATCGCGGGAGCGGTCACGTGATGGCGGCGACCGTCTCGACGGGGGCCGGCTTTGCCATTGCGGCGAGGGATAGTGCCCTGGTCGACACCTTCCTGTATGCCGCCAATCCGCATCCCAACTGGGATGTGATGCCGGACGGGAGACACTTTGTCTTTCTTCAGGGCACCGACGCGGGTGAGGTGACGGTCACAGCCAACTGGCTGCCCGTCCTGCGAAGCCGGCTCGCAGGGACTGCGCCGCGATGATCACCGACGTGCGCACGGCAGCCTCACGGCCTCTCAGGGATTCGAAATGAGCAACGGCAACCTCGACCGCTTCACGGCTGCCCTGGCCGATCGCTACCACATCGAGCGCGAACTCGGTTCCGGCGGGATGGCCACGGTCTACCTCGCACACGACCTTCGCCATAATCGCCGGATCGCAATCAAGGTGCTGAGGCCGGAGCTCGCGGCCGTGATCGGCGCTGATCGCTTTCTCAAGGAAATCACTACCACCGCAAACCTGCAGCACCCCCACATCCTCGGTCTCATCGATTCGGGCGAGACGGAGGGAATGCTCTGGTATGCGATGCCCTATGTGGACGGCGAATCGTTGCGCGACCGACTCACCCGCGAGAAGCAGCTTCCGGTGGCCGATGCCGTGCGGATTGCCACGGAGGTCGCCGGTGCGCTCGACTACGCTCATCGCCACGGCGTGATTCATCGCGACATCAAGCCCGAGAACATCCTGCTGCACGATGGCAGTGCGCTGGTCGCCGATTTCGGCATCGCCCTCGCGGCAAGCAGTGCCGGGACACGGATGACCGAGACCGGAATGAGTCTCGGCACGCCGCACTATATGAGCCCCGAGCAGGCGATGGGAGAGCGCGAGATCACGGCGCGCAGCGATGTCTACGCCCTCGGCTGCATCACCTATGAGATGCTGGTGGGCGAACCGCCATTCACCGGGCCCACCGCGCAGGCGATCATCGCCCGGGTGATGACCGATGACCCGCGCAGCCTCACCGGCCAGCGCCGGACCATTCCGCCGAACGTTGAGGCGGCCGTCTTCACGGCGCTGCAGAAGCTTCCTGCCGATCGCTTCGCGACGGCGGCCGAGTTCTCCGCGGCGCTCACGAGCCAGGCGAGCACGGCAACCTGGACGACTGGTCACGGTGCCGCGGCACCGCGCGCTGCCGGCTGGCGCCGGCTTGCCCCGTGGGGCGTGGCGATCGCGGCACTTGCCGTGGGGGCGTGGGGCTGGATGCAGCGCGCGCCAAAGGCCGAGACGCGCTGGTATCCCATCACGCTCAGCGACACGCTCGGCATCAATTCATTTGGCCCGGCACTCGCGATTTCGCCTGACGGCAGGACGATTGTCTTCCGTGACGCGCAGCAGAATGGACTGCTCTGGATGAAGCGAGCGAACCAGATCGAGCTGGTTCCGATCCCCGGCACGGAGCGGAGTACCGCTCCTGCCTTCTCGCCTGACGGCCAGTGGCTCGCCTTTGCGGCCGACCGGCAACTCAAGAAGGTCCGCCTCGACGGCGGTACGCCGATCCTCCTGGCCGACTCGACCGCGCCGAGTGCCTATGGCATCGCCTGGCTCGACAACACATCCCTCATCTATGCGTCGCCGACCGGCGATCAGTTCCGCCGCATTGCCGCGAGTGGCGGTAGCTACACCACCGTGCTCGTGGATTCCACGCTTCGCGGTTACGGCTTCCTCAACCCCACACCGCTCCCGAACGGGCGCGGGGTGCTGTTCCTGCTCTGTACGTCGGGCTGTGCCACGACCTCGATCCAGGCGCTCGACTTCAAGACGGGGACCCACAGGGAAGTGCTGAAGAACGCCTTCCAGGCGTGGTATCTCCCCACGGGCGACTTGCTGTACACCCGCACCGATGGTGCGGTCCTGACCGCGCCCTTCGATCTCGATCGCCTCGAGCTGTCCGGCCCACCCATCACCCGACTGACGAATGTCTCGGTCAACAATGTCGGGAACGGCCTTCCGATGCTGGCGTGGTCGGCCTCTGGCACGTTGCTCTACTTCACCGGCGAGGGGACCTCTGGCGCGCTGCAGCCCGTGCGCGTCTCCCGCAGTGGCACGGCAACGCCGATTGATTCCGGCTGGTTTGGCGCCTTCAATTCGTTCGCGCTGTCGGCGAACGGCCAGCAGCTCGCTGTCGGCGCCGGCCAGTCGACCGGTGGACTCGACATCTGGATCAAGCAGCTCGATCACGGCCCGTTCTCGCGATTCACCTTCGGTGGCCAGGATCGGAGGCCGGCGTGGTCGCCGGATGGACAGACGGTGGCCTTCATCCGCGACAGCATCAATGGCGGCGGGGTCTATCTGCGGGCAGCAAACGGCAGTGGTGTGGAGCGAAGTGTTGCCCGGTTCGACCGGCCGATCCAGGAGGTGACCTGGACTCACGATGGCCAGTGGCTGGTGGTACGTACCGATAACGGCGGGGCCGGACTCGGCGATCTGCTCGCGGTGCGCGCCACGGGTGACACCACGCCGGTGGTGCTCGTCAATTCGCCCTTTACCGAACTGCACCCGGCCGTTTCGCCCGACAGCCGCTGGCTCGCGTACGCCTCGGATGAGAGTGGAATCAATGAGGTGTATGTCCGGCCATTTCCCGCGACCAGTGCCGGTCGCTGGCAGGTATCAAGCAGCGGCGGGATGTCGCCGGTGTGGTCGCCAGACGGAAGGACACTCTATTACCTGAGCGGCGATGGGCAGCTTGTGGCCGTGTCGCTCCGGAGCGGGGATGCGTTCGATGTCGAGAGTCGTGAATCACTCTTCGACGCGCGAGCGCTCTTCGTTGACCTCTTTCACACCTCGTTTGCCGTCAGCCCCGACAACCGTTCGTTCATCTTCCTGCGTCGCAGGATCACGGGCCCCGCGATCGCCGAGAACCACGCGATTCTTGTGGAGAACTGGTTCGCGACCTTCAAGCCGGCGGCGAAGCAGTGAACAGCCCCCCTTCTGCAGGTGAGGAAACTCCGTGACGGAACGCTCCGCACCGCTCGACGCCGTTCTTTCCGACCGCTATTCAATCGAGCGGGAGTTGGGACGCGGCGGGATGGGCGCCGTCTATCTTGCGCGCGACCTCACGCTCGACCGTCCCGTAGCGCTCAAGATTCTCCCACCGGAATTCGCAGCCGACGCATCGCTCCGCGAACGGTTCATTCGCGAGACCCGGGTGGCCGCGTCCTTCTCTCACCCGAACATCGTGCCGGTGTATTCGGTGGAGGAACGCGACGGATTGCTCGCCTTCGCGATGGGATACGTGGAGGGGGAAAGCGTCGCCGAACGCGTGGCCAGGCAGGGCCCGCTCGATGTTCGAACGATGGTGCGGGTGCTCCAGGATGTCGGCTACGCGCTCGCCTACGCCCACGGACGCGGC
This sequence comes from Gemmatimonadota bacterium, assembly GCA_040389605.1. Classification (GTDB taxonomy): domain Bacteria; phylum Gemmatimonadota; class Gemmatimonadetes; order Gemmatimonadales; family GWC2-71-9; genus Palsa-1233. Next base: position 1,637 of record JAZJZU010000080.1, on the reverse strand, counting down.
GTGGTGCATCGCGACATCAAGCCCGAGAACATCATGATCGAGCGGGCTACCGGGCGCGCGCTCCTGATGGATTTCGGCATCTCGCGATCCATTACGCAGACCGCCGCGACCCCGGGCCTGACTCGCGTCGGGGAAGTGGTTGGCACGCCAGAGTTCATGAGCCCGGAGCAGGCCACGGGCGACCAGGTCGATGGTCGGAGCGATCTCTACTCGCTTGGCCTCGTGGCGCTCTTCGCGCTCACCGGCACCAAGGCCATCACCGGCACCTCGTCGGCGCAGATCATCACACGCCAGCTCACTGTGCTCCCACCAGCGGCGATTTCGCTCCGCCCGGACATTCCGCCGGCACTCGGAGCAGCGATCGATCGGTGCGTCGCCAAGGAGCCGGGCGAACGCTTCCCCAATGGCGAGGCGCTGGTTGAGGCGCTCGATGCCGCGCAGCTGGCCGCCCCGGAAGTTCCACTCGCGATCCGCCTTTTTGCCCAGGAAGTCGCGACGCTCGGCCTGATATTCTTTTTTCTGGTGCTGTTTGCGTGGCTCGTCGTGCGATCAATGGGCAACGTCAACGCGATCGATGTGTCGTTGCCGATCTTTATGCTGGTTGCGATCGGAATCGCCCGGGTGTTCGAGACCTTTTACAGTGCTCGACGACTGGGGGCCTTCGGTTTCTCGGATGATGATGTGCTCAAGGGTTTTCGCGCGGTTGCCGAGGAGCGCGAGGTGCATCGACGTCAACTGCACGCCGACGAGACAACGCGTCGTCGTCGTCGTCGAACCGTCGTGCGCGCCGTCGTGCAAATCCTCGTCGGGATCGTGATGTGGGTGGTGGCACTTTCTGGACGGGTCGAGACGACCCCGGGTCATTACCGGGTGACGGTGTTGCTCGCGGTGCTCTTTATCACGGGCACCTGCCTGCTGGGGGTGAGCTTCGTGCTCCTGATGCGGAGTCCCTTTCGGATGTCGATCGGTGAGCGACTCTTCCGGAGGCTCTGGCTTGGCCCGCTGGGGCGCGCGTTCCTGCGAATGGCGATACGACCGTAAGGGCCGCGGCTCACCATTCGCAGGCAGGCGGATCAGGTCACGGCAACCAGGTCGTGACTTCCGCCGCAGGCCGGCGCGCCTTCGCCTCCGGCATCGCGGCTGGCTCACCCACCTGAATGGTCGCGATGATGCGTTCGCCCTCCGGCACACCAAGGGCCGAGCGCACGCGCGGATCATCCATCACCGCGCCGGTGCGGATATGGGTACCGAGCCCCGTAGCCTGCGCGGCCAGCATCAGGTTCTGGACCGCCATCATCGTCGCCGCGTAGTCCTCTTCGCGAATCTCCGGATTCTCACTGACCGTGGTCGCCACGGCCAGCATCGCCGGCAGGGCGACCTCTCCCGCCACGACCTTCTCAATCAGCGCCTGCGCCGCCGCGGGATCCTCGATCTTCTTTGCCTTCCGGGAACCGAGGGTTTCGCCATAGGCCCGGCGCGCCTCGGGCCCGAGCACATAGAAGCGCCACGGCTGGGTCATCCGGTGGTTGGGCGCGGCGATGGCCGCATCGAGGATGCGCTCCATCTCGTCTCGGGTCACGGGGCGGTCGGTGAACTGCCGGATTGAGCGGCGGTGCTGGATCGCGTCAAGAACATCC
>JAZJZU010000079.1:8392-8689 GCA_040389605.1 Gemmatimonadota bacterium | reverse complement strand
CGATGCCGGGCAACCCGGCCGGCCAGGGCGCGCCCGACTGGGACCAGGCCGAAGGCGGCAAGCCGATGATGCCCCTCAAGGTCTGGCGGCCCGACGGGGTCACGATCCTCGAGGTAGTCGAAGTGAAGCGCGAGCTGGTTTCACCGCGGGTCTTCGACGTCCCGCCAGGGTATGTCGACCTCAAGACGGCCGTGCAAAACCGCACCACCACTCCGAAGCCGTGACCCACAAGCCGCTGCGCGCATCCTGCGCAGCGCTCGTGGGGCTGGCCATCGCGTGCGGGGGGTCCACCCCTCC
>JAZJZU010000079.1:0-8382 GCA_040389605.1 Gemmatimonadota bacterium | reverse complement strand
ACCGCACGGGAAGGGCTGACGTTGCAAGACCCCGAAGGCAATCCGGTGGTCATCAGCCGGCTTCCCGTGCGTCGCATCGTGGCAACGATGCAGTCGGTGACCGAGTGGCTCGTGCTGCTTGGCGCCGAGAGCACGCTCGTGGCGCGCACGGACTACGACCGGCAACCCGAGCTGCGGGCGCTCCCATCCATCGGCGGGGGACTGAATCCGTCGCCGGAGCGCATTGTGCAGCTCTCGCCCAACATCATCATCGGCTGGCGAGATCGTTCCTCGGTGGACCTGGAGCACGCGCTGAAGCCGTTCCGGATTCCGGTGGTCTCGTTCGAGACGACCGACACCGCCGACGTGCTCCGGAACCTCCACCTGCTCGGCATTCTCGTTGGCCGTGAAGCGCGCGCCGATTCCCTTGCCGTGGCTTGGCGGGAATCGCTGGCCGAAGTGAAGCGCACCTCCTGCACGCCGGGCGACTCGGTTCGCGCGTCGGTCTTCCTGGTTGTCGGAGACGAGCCGCCGCAGACGGGGGGCGGTGCCACCTGGATGTCGACGGTCCTGGAGACCGCCTGCCTGCGAAACGTCTTCCCCGACCTGAAGGACCCGTGGGCCATCGTCTCGATGGAATCGATCGCGGCTCGCGACCCGGACTGGCTGCTGACGTCCCAGGGGAAGACGCCGGGGCAGCGACTGGCCGAGTTCCGGGGGAAGCCCGGGTGGCGCGACCTGCGGGCAGTGCGCGCCGGCCGGGTGCTCGAGATCCCCGGCGACCTGTTCGCCCGCAGCGGGCCGAGCATCCCGGAGGCCGCCCGGGCCATCGTGGCAGCCCGGCGGCGGATTGAGGGGAAGTGACAGCCGGGGCGGATGCGGGTTATCTTGACCCCGCGCCGGAAGGAGCGATGGCCGAGTGGCTGAAGGCGGCGGTTTGCTAAACCGTTTTAGTGGGGTAACCTGCTAACGAGGGTTCGAATCCCTCTCGCTCCGCTGCAGTTCCACGAGGTCGCGCAGTCTGAGCCCGGACCGGGTCAGGCGGCGCGACTTTCGACTTGTTGCCACCGAGGTCGTCCCGAATGTCCCTGCCCCGCGTCCGTTTTGCCCCCTCCCCCACCGGCTACCTGCACGTCGGCGGTGCGCGCACGGCGCTGTTCAACTGGCTCTTCGTCAAGCGCCACAGGGGGGTGTTCGTCCTCCGGATCGAGGACACCGACAAGCAGCGGAGCACGGACGCGCACACGCAGGTGATCCTCGACGGGATGCGCTGGCTGGGCATCACCTGGGACGAGGGTCCGTACTTCCAGGGTGATTACGCCGAGCGTCACAAGGCCGATGCCGAGCGATTGCTCGCGGCGGGAAAAGCCTACAAGGATTTCCTGACCACCGACGAGCTGGCGGAGGCACGGAGCCGGATCGAGGCGAGTGGCGGGACCTTCCGGTACGACCGTGCCACGCTGGGTCTGTCCGCCGAGGAAGTCGTCCGGCGCGAAGCCGCAGGCGCACCCTACGCAATTCGCTTCGAAGTGCCGCAGGAAGAAATCGCCTGGGACGATGCCGTCCACGGCCGCATTTCGTGGCAGGGGCGCGACATCGATGACTTCATCATCCTCCGCTCCGACGGCTCGGCGATCTACAACCTCGCAGTCGTCTCCGATGACATCGCGATGCGGATCACTCACGTGATCCGCGGCGACGACCACATCTCGAACACGCCCAAGCAGATCGCACTCTACCGCGCCCTCGGAGCACCACAGCCCGTGTTCGCGCACGTGCCGATGATCCTGGGAACCGACGGCAAGAAGCTCTCGAAGCGGCGCGCTGCCGCGGCCGTCGGCGACTACCAGGATATGGGCATCCTGCCGGCCGCGATGCGGAACTTCCTCGCGCTGCTCGGCTGGTCGCCTGGGCAGGAGGAGATCGTCTCGGAACCCGAGATGATCGCGCGCTTCGCGCTCGAAGACATCCAGAAGAAGGCCGCGGTGTTCGACACCACGAAGCTCGAATGGATGAACGGCCAGTACCTCTCCGCGCTTCCGGGCAGCGAACTGCTGGCCCCCGTGACCCGGCAGCTCCAACTGCTGGGCGTCGAGTGGGGCAACCGGGATCTTCTCGGGGTCATCACGGCTGCCAAGACGCGCGCACGGACGATCACGCACCTCGCCGAGCAGGTGGCGGTCCGTCTCGATGGATCACGCGTGGTGCGCGACGAAAAGGGAGTGGCCCTGGTGGCCAAGATGGGGGAGCGCTTTCCTGCCGCACTTCGGCTCGCCACCGTGGCGTTGCAGGAAGTGGAGTGGAACCCGACGGCCATCGAGGCCGCGCTGAAGGCACTGGCCGAGCGAGAGGGACTCAAGCTGGGCGACGTGATGCAGCCAATTCGCGTGGCACTCACCGGAGGGACGGTGAGTGAGCCGGTGCACGAGCTGCTGGCCGTGATCGATCGGGACGACGCCCTGCGCCGTCTTGCCGCTACCGCAGCAACCTGATCGCGTCGTCGCCCGCGGCCCTGATCCGGGCCTGACCCGCCTCAATCGCCGCACCCAGATCCACGGGCACTGCGGCGATCTCCGGGATCTTTGCCAACGCGGCGATGTAGTAGTCGCGCCAGGTTTCGAGGGTCAGCGTTTCCCGGGCGAGCGCCGCTGGCCCGGACGCTGCGGTGAGCGCCTGCCGCGACAGCGCGGCCTCGGTCTCGATGCGACGAACCGCAACCTGAACGAACTCGGCCAGTGCGGCCTGCGTGGTGCTCGCCGTCCCGCCGGCCAGCAGCAGGCCCGTCGTCAGGGCGCAATTCCCGACATTCGCGAGCGTCGTGGGGCTCACCATCTCGATCCGGTCGCGATCGGTGTGGTAGTACTGATCGGTGAAGTGCCACATCAGGACGGCCGGAATCTTCGCATTCAGGAACGGCGTGTGATCGCTGCCGCCTTCGAAGGGGTTCGCCTTGACCACCCAGCCATTTGTGGCCGCGCGATCCAGGCAACGCTGCTTCACGAAATCATTCAGCCAGTAGGCCCAGATGTCGGAGGCCTTCACGGGCGAGCCGCCCCACTCGGTGTGCTGCTCATCACCCCGGACCCAGACCGCGGCCGGATCCTTCATCTTCTCGATGAGAAAAGTGCCACCGGTGAGCGCCGTGTTCTCGCCGACCATATCGAGTGACATTCCCCATTTCACCCCGGCCCGCCGGACAGAATCCTCCGCCAGGTACCGCTGTGTCGACCGGATCTCGTCACCCCAGAGGAAGGTCACGGTGCGCGCTGGATCCGTCTTCCCTGCCTTGAGCATCACGGCCGCTGTCCGCGCCATCTCGGCAAGCAGGCCCACTCCCGAGGCGTTGTCGTTCGCTCCTGGTTCCTGCACGTGCGCGGAGTACACGAAGCGCTCCTGCGGCCTGCTGTTCCCCCGAACCTCGGCCACGAGCGTCCGCTCCGGACGCTTCTCGAGCAAGGTGTTCACGACGACGTGTGCCCGGACCGGGCCCGACGCGAGGGCCTGACGCAGGGTCGCATTTGCGGCGGTCGAGAGGAAGATGGCAAAACCGTGATGCACTGTGTCGAGTCCGACGGCACTGAACTCGATTGCCGTGCGATTCACATCGGGCTTCTTGTAGGAGGCCAGCTTCTGCGGTGCGAACACGCCGAGCGCGCCTCGCTGCATCGCGCGGGAATAGAGCGTGCGTGCCGTGACCGTGCCGGTCACGATCTTTCCTGACACGGATGCGCGATCAAAATCCGCGTCTGTTCCCGTACCCACATCGACCACGTCCGCATCGACTCCACCGGCAGGAGTCGACCAGGAGTTGATCGCCAGCATATTGTGGTTCGTCGCCCAGCGGAGCAGCGGCGTCGCACTGCCCGAAAGCGTCACTTCACCGCCGATGGGAGACCACGCGAGCGACGACATCGGTCGCGACTCGATCCGATAGGTCAGGCGATCCGCAGGGCGTGCGCGAGATTCCTCGACGAAGCCGGCCCGGTCGAGCAGCCGCGCTACCGTGTCGATCGAGGCGTCGAAGCCTCGATTCCCCGGCAACCGGAAGAACTGCTCCACATAGGCAACGGTACTCAAGGCCCGTGCACCGGAGAGTTCGCGCGCCACGGGAGTCGCGATACTCGCAAACGGTGAGGCGATCGGGCCACCGGCCGTGGCGGTTCGCGTCGGGGCGCAGCCAGCAAGCAGGCAGGCTCCAGCGCCTGCAACCAGACGGACCGAAATGGAAGAGCGGGTCACGCGAAGGCTCCGGCGCGGAACCGCCAGCACCGATCGATGAATTCGTCGAGCCAGCCCCGCGCGATGAAGGTATCGACCGCAGCCGTGGTCGCGGCCGCATCCATTCCCCAGAGCGTGGCCCGGGCAGGATGCTCCGAGTAATCGGCCTGAATGACGATCCGCTCGTCCTGCGTCCAGACGGTGGGGATTTCGCTGCCGAGTCGGCCCGAGACGGTGTTCACGCCCGGACCGCCGACGGCGATCGTCGGTGTCATATGGAACAGCGGAGTCTCCTGCCAGGCCGCATCGCTCACGACAACCGCACGGCGATAGGGATGCCCCGCCCCGCGCCGGTCGATCTCGCGCTGGAGTTGCACGGCGGAGTCGCGATCGGGAGCGACTTCGCCCAGTTCGGCGGCAATGACGACCAGAATGGTTTCCGTGGGATCAATCAGCTTCATTGCTTGCCACTGTCGGGGGCGGTGCGCTGATTCCGGGAGAATTCCCGCTTCCGTTCAGTTTCCGTGCGCAATTCCTTCACCGCCTTCTTGAATTCGGCCAGATTATCGGCGCGTCGCGCCGCATCGAACAGGTCGGCCCGCATCACCGAGAGACGGCGATTGAAATCCGCCTGCGTCGGGTTCCCTTGCAGGTTGATCGGCAGCAGCGCGAGGAGCGCCGTGGGGATCTTCAGGGGTCCAAGGTAGAGCCATTTGGCGTCGAGGCCCACCAGCTGGCCGGCCACCTTGGTAGTCCAGCTTGGCAGTGCGTCGTGCTGCGTTTCGGCCTCTTTTGCCATCGCATCGAGGTACTGCTGCACCATCTGGTTCACCGCACTGTCGGCAAGCTCTGCCTGCGACCGGCCAGTGAGCGCGCTGGCAATCTGCTTGGGCGTCGCAGGCAACGGGCGCAGCCACACCCTGCCCTCGGCGAATCGAGCCCCGATGACCCCGTCGTGTGAGGTTGGCGGCGTATCGACCACTGGTGTCGTGAGCACCTGGAGGGCGAGCGGGTCGCGGCTCACGGCGGGGCGCGCGACCCGCGGCTCCAACGGGGCTGGCAGGGTCGGAAGTGATCGCCCCGTCGGCGCGGGAAGCGGCCGGGCCGCATTGGCGCGGGGCCCTCGATAGCGCATCGTCACTTCGGGCGCAGGCGCTCCGAGAGCGATCGGGAGGAATTCTCTCCAGGGAGAGCGGACGGCCGGATCGTAGCCGTGGGGCGCCGTGCGCCATACTGCGGCGAAGGCGAGGTGCACGCCGAGGGCGAGCGCCCAGAGCAGGAGCGGCGCCCGAGGCTCCCGGGGGAGCGCGAAACGCCGTTCAGCGCGCGTGGGCCCCAGCCAGGTCACGGCACGCGGCCAGCGTGCGTCCGAGGCGCGCGATCGCCTCGCGAAGACGCGCTCCCGGCACGGTGAGCGCGATCCGAAAGAATCCTTCCCCTCCCGGTCCGAACCCGCTCCCCGGCATTACCACGACACCCTCCTCTTCGAGGGCGCGCGTGGTGAACTCCGCCGACGGAAGGCCAGCCGGCAGGGGCACCCAGAGGTACATCGCCGCTCGCGGAGCCGGCACGTTCAGGCCGATGGCAGCGAGTGCGTCCACCGCCACGTCCCGGCGATGCTGCAGCTCCGTGCGGATCGGTGCCACCAGTTCCTCCGCGTGGTCGAGGGTCCAGGCCCCCGCGTGCTGCAGGGCGAGGAACGATCCGGTGTCGACGTAGCTCTTCACCTTGGTCAGCGCCCCGATCAATGTACTGTTGCCCACGGCGAAGCCGATCCGCCAGCCGGTCATCTGGAACGACTTCGAGAGCGAGAAGTACTCCACCGCCACATCACGAGCCCCCGCAATCTCGAAGATGCTTGGCGCCACATATCCGTCGAAGGTGATGTCGCAATAGGCATTGTCGTAGGCCAGCACGATGTCGTACTGGCGACAGGTTGCCACCAGGCGCTCGAGATACTCGCGCGGAGCGATTGCCGCGGTCGGATTGTTCGGATAGTTCACGTAGACCAGTGCGGTGCGCCGGAGCGTGGCGTCGTCGAGCGCATCCAGTTCGAGCAGGAAGTCGCGCTCGGGGCGCAACGGCACAATCAGCGGCTCGGAGCCCGAGAGCACTGCCCCACCGATGTAGGCCTGATATCCGGGCTCGGGAAGCACCACGATGTCGCCCGGATTGCAGACCGCCAGCGGCAGGTGCGACAGCCCTTCCTTGGAACCGATGAGGGGAAGCAGTTCAGTTGCCGCGTCGAACTCCTGCCCGAATCGACGCGCGACCCAGCGCGCAGCGGCGGCACGGAACGCGGGGAGCCCCTGCTGGAAGCCGTACTTGTGGAGCGCCGTCACGCTCAGGGCCTCGTGCAGGGCGTCGATCACGCCAGCCGGCGGCGGACCGTCGGAATCGCCTGCTCCCAGGTCGATGACGTCTACCCCGGCCTCGATCAGCCGTCGCTTGATGGCTGGAATCTGGGCCAGTGGATAACCCGGAAGGGCGCCGACTCGATCGCTGATCCTGATCACGATGTACTCCCTCCCCGCACGGAATTCCGGAGGACACCCACGCCGGCGACCTCGACCTCAACCACATCGCCCGGGGCGAGCGGGCCGACGCCGGCCGGGGTCCCGGTCAGGATCACGTCGCCTGGTTCGAGCGTCATGATCCCGGAGATGTAAGCCACGAGCACAGGAATCGAGAAAATCATCTCACTCACGGCGGCGCGCTGCCGTTCGATGCCGTTGACCCGCGTGACCACCGACAGCGAGCGCCAGTCGAGTCCCTCGGCGACCACCGGTCCGAGTGGACAGAAGGTGTCGAATCCCTTGGCTCGACCCCACTGACCATCGGGCTTCTGCAGGTCGCGGCAGGTGACATCATTCGCGCAGCTGAATCCCCGGACAAACCGCATCGCGTCATCGGCCGGCACGGCGCGGGCCCGGGTCCCGATGATCACGGCGATCTCGCCCTCGAACTCCACCTGCTGCGACACCCCAGGCAGCACGATCGCCTCGCCGTCTGCGATGATGGCCGAGGGCGGCTTGAAGAACAGCATCGGGTTCACCGGCAGGTCGTTGCCGAGTTCCCGGGCGTGGGCCGCGTAATTGCGCCCGACGCAGACAATCTTGCTGGGTACCTGCAGGGTCACGTCGCGGCTCCGATTCCGTGTCGGGCGAAGAAGTCCTCGCACTTGGTACGCACCTGCTGCCAGCTGCCGATCACTCGCTCCGCCGGCGGCAGTCCCTCAAGCAGCATCGCCCCATACCGCTTGGTGACGACACGACGATCGAGCAGGATCACCACGCCGACGTCGCTGCCATTCCGGATCAGGCGGCCAAACCCCTGCTTCAGCTTGAGCGCCGCGTGAGGCAGGAGATAGCCGTAGAAGCCGTCCTCCCCCTGCTCCGAAAGCCGCTCGAGTCGCGCTGCCGTCAGCGGCTCCGATGGCACCTTGAAAGGTAGCTTGGCCAGCACCAGCCCGCGGAGCGCGCGACCGGGCACGTCGACCCCCTCCCAGAAGGAATCGGTACCAAGCAGGATCGCGTTGCCCGCGTCCCGGAATCGCCGGATCAACTGGTCGCGCTGTGCCTCTCCCTGCACGAGGATCGGGAAGCGGGAGCCCAGCGAACTCCGCAGCGCGACGGCCGCACGGCGCAACGCGGCGTGGGACGTGAACAGCACGAAGATTCCGCCGTCACTTGCCCACGCGAGATCGGTCACCACGTGCGATATCGCCGCATCGTGCCCCGCCTCGTCTTCGCGCGGGTCGGGAATGTCATCCGGAAGACCCAGAAGGCACTGCTCGGCGTAGTCGAACGGCGACGGAAAGATCTCCTGAACCGTCACCGGCGAGTCGCTCCCCGAGAGCCCGATGCGCGAGGCGAGAAAACCGAACTCGCCCCCCGCTGCGAGGGTCGCGCTCGTGAGCGCCACCGTGCGCGTCCGGTCGAAGAGCAGGTCACGCAACATCGGCGCGAGGTCGAGCGGCACCGCGGCGAGCTGCACGGCCTGGCCCTTGGGGCCGGTACGCTCCATCCACCGGACTTCAGGCGGGCGGCCTGCCGAAGGACGCAAGGTCGCGTTGAGTCCGTCGGCAAAATTTGCGAGCCGCCGCAGCACACCCTTGCACTCGTTGAGCAACTGACTTCGGCGCTCGGTCATTTCGACCTGGGCCAGTCGGTCGGCGATGGTCTC
>JAZJZU010000078.1:0-8805 GCA_040389605.1 Gemmatimonadota bacterium | reverse complement strand
GGACTCGGCCGTGGTGGGCCAGCGGCTGGGCGGTTTCGCGTCTCGCCAGGGCACCGATCCGTATGAACTGGCGGTCGGGCTGCTCCGTCGCAGCCGTGGCAATGTGGGAATGGTGGGATTCGCGATGAGCGAGACCAACCTCGAGCGCATCCTCGCGCATCCGCTCGGGATGGTCTGTAGTGATGGTGGCGCCGTCGCCATCGACGGCCCGGCGCGCCGCGGCAGCCCTCACCCGCGATCACTGGGCACCTTTCCCCGCGTCCTCGGCCGGTACGTCCGGGAGCGGAAGGTGCTCACGCTGCCCCAGGCAATCCACAAGATGACGGCACAGCCCGCCGATCGTGTCCATCTGCATCATCGCGGGCGACTGGCGGTGGGAGCTGCCGCCGACGTGGTGGTCTTCGACCCCGAGACGGTCAACGACCGGTCCACTTTCGAGGCGCCGTTCCAGTACCCGGTTGGCATCGAGACCGTGGTGGTGAACGGCACGGTCAGCTTCTCCGGCGGGGAGCGGAGAGGGGCCGGTCGCGGCACCACGCTCCGTCCGACGCCGCCCCCGGGCTGAGCGGGCAGCGCGGCGAGTCTCCGGTTATTCTTAGGCCCTCGTGTCATCTCTATTCGATCCCACTGACCCCAGGCCACTGCACTTCGTCGGAATCGGCGGAGCGGGGATGAGTGCGCTCGCCCTCGCCGCACGGCGACGGGGAGTGCAGGTGACCGGCTGCGACCTCGACGCCACGGCATTCGCCGATCTCGAGCGCGCGGGTGTGATCACGCATCTGGGCTCGGATGTCACGCACCTCGCTGGTGCGCGCGCGGTGATCTTCACTGCGGCGGCTTCGCACGAACATCCCGAGCTGGTGGCAGCGCACAGCACAGGGATTCCTGTGGTGCCCCGCAAGGAGGCACTCGCGGCCCTCGTCAACGGGACGACCCTCGTGGGGATTGCCGGCACGCACGGCAAGACCACCACGACGGTGATGACGACCGAAGTGCTCCGCGCCGCGGGGCTCCACCCGACCGGACTTGCCGGCGGTCGAGTGGCCTCGTGGGGCGGCAATGCCTGGCTCGACGGCGACGCGCTCTTTGTAGTGGAAGCCGACGAATACGATCAGGCCTTCCTCACCCTGCAACCCACCGTGGCGATCATCAACAATGTGGAGCCGGATCACCTCGAGTGTTACGGATCGGTCGAGGCGATGGAGGCGGCATTCGTGGAGTTTGCCCGGCGAGCCGATCGCGTGCTGGTCGGTACGGCAGACGCGGGATCCGATCGCGTTGCCGCAGCACTTGGCGCGGCGGCGTGGCGATTCGGGATCGATGGTGGCGACCTGCAGGTCGTGCCGCGCGCACTCGATGCCCTTGGCTCGCGTGCCGATGTCACGCTTCCCGACGGTCACACGGTGACGCTCGCGCTGCAGGTGCCCGGCGTGCACAACCTCCGGAATGCCGCTGCGGCGCTGGGCGTCGCATTCGTCCTCAAGGCGCCACTCGAACCCGTGCTCGCCGCCCTCGCGGCATTCACTGGAGTGGGCCGGCGGTTCGAGCGCTTCGGTGAAGTCGACGGTGTGGCGTTCGTCGACGACTATGCGCATCACCCGACCGAACTCGTAGCGACCCTCGCCGCTGCGCGGCAAGCCTACCCTGGTCGTCGCCTGATGGCGGTCTTCCAGCCACACCTCTACTCCCGGACGCGTGAACACGGCGAGGCGATGGGACGCGCGCTCGCCGCGTCCGACATCGTGGTGGTGGCGGATGTCTACGGGGCACGCGAGCTCCCCGAACCGGGGATCACCGGGAAGATGGTGGCCGATGCCGCCGTCGCTGCCGGCGCGTTCGTCCTCTATGAACCACGGCGCGCGGCACTTGCCACGGAAGTTTCCGCGATGCTGCTGCCCGGCGATGTGGTCATCACCCTCGGCGCTGGCGACGTGACCCGGGTGGGTCCCGAAGTACGCAGCCTGATGGGAACGCGGTGACACGCAGGCGGCGCGGCCTGCTGGTGTCGCTCGCAGTGGCGGTGATCGCCAGCGCGGTGCTCTTTGCCCCGCGCCTGATGCGCCGGTCGAGCTTTTTCAGGGTGCACGAAATCGAAGTCGTCGGGCTGCGCTACCTTGACCAGGCCGAGGTCGCGCGCAGGCTGCATCTGGCGGCCGATGCCTCGGTGATGGACCCGCTCGAGCGCGTGCGGGCCGCCGCGCTGGCAATTCCGGGCGTGGTGGCTGCAGCGGTCGACCGGCGCTACCCCGCGACGCTTCGCGTGGTCCTGCTCGAGGCGACTCCCGTGGCGCTGGCCGCCCAGGCCGACCGGATGGTGCTGCTCGACTCGCGCGGGCGGGTCCTCCCCTTCGATCCCGTGCGGGCACCGACGTCGCTCCCGCTTGCTGAACCGGATTCGGCCGCGACCGCCGTCCTCACGCGCGTGATGCTGAGCGACTCGAGCTGGTTTGCCGCCATCGACCGCGCACATCGGGACGGCAGTGACATCATTCTCGACGAGGGTGGCCACCAGGTGCGGGTGCGCTCCGGAGCCAATGCTGCTACCCTGCGAGCGGTAACCGCTGTCCGCGCCTATCTGGGGCGCCGTTCGGTGGCGTGGCGAGAGATCGATGCCCGATATCAGGGGCGTGTCTTTGTACGGAAGGGTACCGCGTGACAGTTGCTGTGCAGCGGCTCGTGGCCGCAGTCGATCTCGGCAGCACCAAAGTGACCGGCCTCATCGGGGAAGTCACTGGCGATTCGCGCTCCTGGGGCCTCCGCATCCTCGGTGTCGGGGTCGAACGCTCCACTGGATTGCGCCGGGGCGTCATCCGAGACTTTGAAGAAGTGGTTCGCGCCGTCAACAAGGCGATGACCGATGCCGAGCGAATTGCCGGGATCGAGGTCGGGACGGTCTACTGCGGGGTCGCGGGCGAGCAGATTTCGCAGCGCATCTCGCACGGCGTGGCCAGTGTGCCGGGGAGCGAGATCCGGACGTCTGACCTCGCACGCGTCAACGACGTGGCCAGCAATGTTTCCTTCGGACACGACCAGGAACTGCTCCACGCCATTCCGCACGACTATCGCGTCGATGGCCAGCCCGGCTACGCCGATCCGATCGGGATGACCGGTGACCGCGTCGAGGCCGAGGTGTACCTGATTACCGCACGATCGAGCGCGCTGGCCCACCAGCGCAAGGCGATCGAGAAGGCCGGCTGGCACGTGGGTGAGTTCGTGCTCGAATCCCTCGCAGGATCGCTGGCGGTACTTTCCCCCGAAGAGCGGGAAGAGGGTGTGGTCCTCGTGGAGCTGGGCGGGGGCAGCACCACCGTGGCCATCTTCCACGGGGGCAAGCTCCGGCATTCGGCCTCGCTCCGATTTGCCGGGGGGCACGTCACCTCAGACCTGGTCCACGGGCTCCAGGTGACCCAGGCCGATGCCGAGCGGATCAAGGAGAGCTGGGGGGCGGCCTACGAGGCGCTGGTGCCCGAGGTCGAGGTCGTGGAGCTCCCGGCCAGCGGTGCTCACCCGGCCCGGCACGCGCCTCGGCAGTTGGTAGCCCATATTATGCGTATGAGACTCCAGGAGGTGATGGAGCTCGCGTTCGATGAGGTGGCCCGGAGCGGCTGGGCGATGGCGGGTCTCCCAGGCGGGGTCGTGCTCAGTGGAGCGGCGGCTGCGGCGCCCGGGATGGTAGAATTGACGCGGGATGTCTTCGCCGCCCCGGTCCGGATCGGTGTTCCGGCCAATGGTTTGCGGGGATTGACGGATCGGGTGGCGTCACCGGGCTTCGCGGTTCCGGTTGGCCTCGCCTTGTATGGGGCCCGGCAGGTCGCCCTTGGGGGCGGCTTCGGGGCCGGGGGGAAGACCTCCCCCGCTGTCGAACGGATGTTTGCGCCGGTAAAGCGCTGGTTGCAGGACTTCTTCTGACCGGTCCTCGGGGGGCGGTATGGTGGATGGGATGATTTTCGAGCTCGAGGAGCAATCGGCGCAGAACGCCCGAATGAAGGTGGTCGGCGTTGGCGGCGGTGGCGGAAATGCTGTCAACCGGATGATCGAGGAGCAGCTGGCAGGGGTCCAGTTCATCTCGGTCAATACCGACGCTCAGGCCCTTTCGGGCTCCCGATCGGACCTCAAGGTCCAGATCGGCAAGAAGCTCACGCGCGGGCTCGGAGCCGGTGCACGACCGGAAATCGGTCGTCAGGCCATCGAGGAGAATCGCGACGAGGTACTTGAGCATCTTCAGGGGGCGGACCTGGTGTTCGTGACCTGCGGGATGGGAGGCGGCACCGGGACCGGTGCGGCGCCGATCATCGCCCAGATCGCCAAGGACATCGGTGCCCTCACGGTCGGAATCGTGACCAAGCCTTTCCTGTTCGAGGGGCGGAAGCGAATGAAGCAGGCCGAGATGGGGATCACCGAACTTCGCCGAAACGTCGACACGATGATTGTCGTACCGAACGAGAGGCTGCTGGCGGTAGTGGGCAAGGGAATCCCGTTCCAGGATGCGCTGAAGAAGGCCGACGAGGTGTTGCTGAATGCAACGCGCGGCATTGCGTCGCTGATCACCTCGACGGGGATCATCAATGTCGACTTCGCCGACGTGCGGACCGTGATGCAGAACGGCGGCGCGGCCCTGATGGGCACCGGTGTCGGGCGTGGCGAGAACCGGGCGCTCGAGGCGGCGCAGCAGGCCATTTCATCGCCGCTGCTCGACAACGTCTCGATCAATGGCGCCAGCGGCGTGCTGATCAACATCATTGGCGGCGACGACCTGACGCTCGGCGAGGCGACACAGATCAGCGAGATCATTCACGATGCCGTGGGTGACGATGCGCAGATCATCTTCGGTGCGGGGAGTGATCCGCGGTTGCAGGGGGAGGTTCGCGTCACGGTCATCGCGACGGGATTCGATCGCGCGGTCACGGGCGAGCCGGTGGTGGAGCGCAGCGTGCCGGGGCAGGTGCTCCCGTTCACGCCGCGTCGCCCGGCCGCACCGGCAGCGCCCGCGCAGCAGGCACCTTCGGCTTCGCAGCCGGCACCTTTTGTTCGACCCAGCGCCCCGGCTCGTCCGCCAGCGCCAGACGTATCCGATATGGAAATTCCGACCTTTATCCGGCGGCAAATGGACTGATGAGTTTTCGACGCAACATCCGGCTTCCCCTCGCCCTGATCGTCCTGGGGCTGGCGCTCACCTTTGCCGTGCGGGGCGAGTGGCCCTGGGCCCGACTCTCCGACGTGCCGACGGCACGCGCGATCGTGGTGAGCAATCCCTTCCGGGTGGTGCGCGATACCCTGCAGACCGGTGAGTCAGTCTCGACGGTGCTCGCACGCCAGGGAGTCGTCGGGCTCGATCTCAGTGCACTCGCCACGGTCGTCAAGATCGATCCTCGCCGGATTCGTGCAGGGCTCGAATTCCTCGTTCGCCGCGATCCGGCAACCGACGAAGCGACCAACGTCGAATTCCGCCCTTCTCCGGAAGCGCGTGTCCGCTTCGTGCGCACATCGGCCGGCGAATGGCGCGGCGAGACCGTGCCGATCTTCTGGGCCATCGATACCATTCGCGTTGGCGCCGGCATCGAGAGCAACCTGTACGCTGCCCTCGACCGTGAGGTGAGCGAGGCGACTCTCGATCACGATGAGCGAGTACGCCTGGTGAACGAACTCGCCGACGTGAACGAGTGGACCGTCGACTTCTCGCGCGACATCCAGCCCGGCGATCGCTTTGCCGCGGTGATCGAGCGGCTCGTGTCGGAAGAGGGCGAGATCCGCTTCGGCCGCATTCTCGCCAGCGAACTGGTGCTTGGCGGCAAGACGCTCTCTGCGTTCCGTTTCGGCAAGGGTGAGGGACCGACGTCCTTCTACGATGCCGATGGCAAGGCGCTCAAGCGCGCGTTTCTCGCGAGTCCCGTGGAGTTCCGGTACATCTCGAGCGGTTTCTCGCGTGCCCGCTTCCATCCCGTGCTCGGCATCACGCGTCGCCACGAGGGGATCGACTATGCCGCCGTCACGGGCACGCCCGTCCGGTCGGCCGCGGACGGCACCGTCCTCCGTGCCGGATACGGCGGGGGCTACGGGAACCTGGTCGAGATTCGCCACCGCGACGGCGTGACGACCCGCTATGGCCACCTCTCGCGCATTGCCGTCGGACTGCGAAGCGGGATGCACGTGGAGCAGGGGCAGGTCATCGGCCGGGTCGGGATGACGGGGCTCGCCACCGGGCCGCACCTGCACTACGAGTTCCGCGTCAATGGCGTCGCGCGGGATCCGCGTTCGGTGAAGAACGAAGCCGGCGCGCCGCTTCCTGCCAGTATGCTCGCGACCTTCCGCGCGCAGCGCGATCAGCTGTTGCAGCTGCTCGGCCGCCACTCGCCGGTGATTTCCGCGCCCGTCGCTGAGTAGTTCCGCCACACCCCCGATGGACCTCCTTCCTGCCATTGACCTGCGCGGCGGCCGTGTGGTGCGCCTCGCGCAGGGCGCTGCCGATCGCGAGGCCGACTATGGCGACGATCCCGCCGCGCAGGCGGAATCCTTCGCGGCGGCCGGTGCGCGCTGGCTCCACCTCGTCGATCTCGATCGCGCCTTCGGTTCGGGAGACAACGACGAGGCAATCGCCGGCATCGTCACCGCCGTCGGCTCCCGGCTCTCGGTGCAGGTGGGAGGCGGTGTCCGGTCGCTCGAGCGCGCGGCGTCGCTACTCGACCTCGGCGTGACCCGGGTGATCATCGGCACCGCGGCC
Source organism: Gemmatimonadota bacterium (assembly GCA_040389605.1). Lineage (GTDB taxonomy): Bacteria > Gemmatimonadota > Gemmatimonadetes > Gemmatimonadales > GWC2-71-9 > Palsa-1233. Next base: position 2,087 of record JAZJZU010000078.1, on the reverse strand, counting down.
GTGGACCAGCCGGAATTCATCGATGCGCTCCTGCAGGAATTCGGTGCCTCACGCATCGTCGTGGGAATCGATGCTCGCGAGGGGCTGGTGGCCGTGCGCGGCTGGGTCGATACCAGCGTGCTCCGTGCAACGGAACTTGCAGGCCGGGTCGCGCGTCAGGGTATCCGTCGAGTGATCTACACCGACATCGCACGCGATGGGATGCTCGGCGGCCCCGATATCGAGGGCAGCCGCGCCATCGCCGAGGCGAGTGGCGAGGACGGGCCGCTGGAGGTCATCGTGTCGGGTGGAATTGCGACGCTCGCCGACCTGCAGGCCGTTGCGCGCGCCGGACTCCCCGGTGTGATCATCGGCCGTGCCCTCTACGAGGGGCGATTCGAGCTGGCCGAAGCCCTCGCGACCGTGACTGCGTAACAGTGCTGGCCCTGCTGCTGGCACTCACGGTCGGGCTGGCTGCCTCGTGGTGGAGCTGGCGTGAGCGGCTCGATCACGGACCGGAGCGCGTGGCGGCCCTGGCGCGTGCCGTGGCGATCGCAGCGCTGGTGCTGCTCCTGCTCGACCCCGGGATTGTCCGGCGCATCCTGCGCGAGCGCCCCCTCGTCCTGATCGACAACTCGGTGTCGATGCACGCGGCCGGCGGACAGTCGGCCGCTGCGGTCCGCCTCGCGGCCTCGCTGGGCGATACGGCTTCATTCGGAGAAATCGCGCCGGGCGAACCGGGCACCCGCGTCGGCTTCGGCGATGCGCTCCGTGCCGGAATCACCGGGGGGCGGCGCCTCGTGCTGGTGACCGACGGCGAACTTGCCGACACGGGATCGATTCCTCCGGCCGTGCGTGCCGCGCTGACGGTGCGGCTGCTGCCACGCGCCCGCGGCGCCGACCAGGCGCTGGCCGAGGTGCGCGCCCCCCTTCGGCTCTCGATGGGCGATTCGCTCTGGGTCGAGGTCGTGGGGAGCCGCACGAGTGATGCGCCGGATTCGCTGCACATCGAAGTGCGCAGTGACCAGCAGCAGGTACTGATGGCAGGGACGCTGCACTTCGCAGGCGCGATGCGTGCTCGCGTGCGCCTGACGGCGGCGCTTCCCGCGGGATTTACTGGCGGGCACTGGCTCGACGTCGTGCGCACGGGCGCCCCCGATGCCGAACCGGGCGATGACGTTCGCTGGATTCACCTGATGGTCGCGCCGTCACCGGCCGTGGTGGTGCTTGCAAGTTCGCCCGACTGGGATGCCAGATTTCTCTATCAGACCCTGCGCGACGTCGTCGATGCCCCCGTTCGCGGTTACGCGCAAATCGAGCGTGGCAGCTGGCGACGAATGGACGACCTCCGGCGCGTCCCCACGAGCGAAGTGCTCGCGGCGGCCAGGTCTGCCGATCTGCTCGCGGTGCGCGGCGACATCGCGTCGTGGCGACGCGTCGGTCGCGCCCGGCTGCTCTGGGCCCCGGCGACAGCCGCGGGAGACTGGTATGTCGGGGCCGGCCGAGCGTCGCCCGTGGCAGGCGCCTTCGTTGGCGTGGCGCTCGATTCACTCCCTCCCGCGAGCGCAGTCACGCCCCTCGACGCCTCGGGCCCCAGCGCGTGGGTAGGTGCCACGGCCCAACTGGCGCGCCGGGGGGCAGCCGTGCCGATCCTCGCCGGCGACAATTCCGCGGCGGGCCGCGAGGTGCGCATCGGCGCCGACGGACTGTTCCGCTGGGCCTTCCGCGGCGGGGTGAGCGATCAGCTCTGGCGCGGGCTCATTGCCGGGGCCGCCGCGTGGTTGCTTGCCGCTCCCAGCGTTGACGGGGCGCGCGCCGCTCCGCTCGCGCTCGTCACGGAACGCGGCCGCCCGGTACGATTCCGGTGGACGGCCCCCGGTAGGCCCGAGCCGCTCGCGTTACGACTCGAGAGCGGTACCTCATCTCGTACCGACACGCTCAACTTCGACGGCAGTGGCGAGGCATCGCTGGCGCTCCCCACGGGTCGCTATCGTTACACCATCGAAGGAAAGGCCGCCGGTGTGCTCGCGGTGGAACCCTTCTCTGATGAGCTCCTCCCGTCGACGCCCACCCTGCGTGAGCAGACCGCCTCGGCGGCACCGCCCTCG
>JAZJZU010000077.1:0-18900 GCA_040389605.1 Gemmatimonadota bacterium | reverse complement strand
CGCTCGCGCACCAAGGTCGACTCGATCGGCGCGGGCGGCGCGTACAGCTTCTCGATGCGGAACGAGTATGCCGATGCCGTGAAGGCCGCCGACAATTTCGTGGTCGCAGCCGCAAGCCCCGAAGCATTGCCTCTGGCGGGCCAGTCGCTCGCCCCGGGAACCAGGGAACCCGTGGGGAAGCGCGACCCCATCAAGACCGCGTACGGTACCGCGCGCCTCGATCGCTACTTCACGTCGGGTGGCGTGCTCACGGCCGAGGGTGGCGCGTCGCAGTCGGAGAACGAAACGCTGGTGACGGGAATCGGCCGCGTGCAGGTGCTCAAGGGATTCAAGCCCTACGCCCGGCTCGCCTATAACTCGCAGCATCTGAACGTCTTCGGGTACCTCAACCACCGTGAGACCAAACTGCCGCAGGTTTCGCTCGCGAGTGCCGCACCGCTGCTCGAGAACTCGACCATCTACCACACCGAGGCGCAGGGCAACACCAGCTTCCTGACCGACGGCAGGGTCATCGCCGGCGTGTCGTTCCGGCAGTACAACGTCAACACCGACGGCTCCCTGATGCGCCCCGTGGACGACGATCGTCACGACAAGGTGTACTCGGCCTATACGCAGGTCGAATACAAGGTCGGCGCGATGGTTCGCCTGGTCGGCGCTGCCCGCTATGACAAGGGCGATCTCTTCGAGGGACAGTTCTCGCCCAAGGCGGCCGTGGTATTCTCGCCCAACCAGAATCACTCGTTCCGCTTCACTTTCAACAAGGCGTTCCAGACGCCGAACTACTCGGAGTTCTTTCTCCGGGCGGCAGCCGGCGCGCCGAAAGACTTCAGTGGGCTCGAGGCGGCGATTCGGGGTTCGGCGCTCGGGCCAGCGCTCGCAGGCGTTCCGGTGGGCACCCTGTTCACCACCTCTTCCGCGATTCCCTTCATGGCGCGAGGCAACGCCAACCTTGGCGTCGAAAAGACCGACGGCTACGAAGTGGGCTACAAGGGCAGCCTGTCGTCACGCATCTACGTCACCGTGGATGCCTACAAGAACAACATTCGTGATTTCGTGACCGACCTTCTGCCGGGCGTGAACCCGACCTTCGCTCCGTGGACGGCACCCGCCGCAGTGCCAGTACAGTTCCGTGCGACGCTCGAGGGTGCCGTGCGGTCGAATCTGGTGGCCGCCGGCCAGGGCCTTGCCGCTGCCGCCCTCACGCGTCAGGAAGACGGCGGAACCGCCCTCGTTGTGTCCTATACCAACGCGGGAAAGGTCGACCAGAAGGGAATCGACATCGGCGTCGGCTTCCAGCTCAACGATGAATTCAGGGTTGACGGGACGTATTCCTGGTTCGACTTCAAGGTGAAGGAGGCCTCGGTCGCTGGCGACCAGCTGCTCCCAAACACGCCGAGCCGGAAGGGCACCATTACCGTCGGCTATGAAGGCGCTCACAACGGGCTCGATGCCTCGATCTCCGGCCGGTTCATTCAGTCGTATGACTGGGCCGCTGGCGTCTTCGTGGGCAAGATTCCGTCGGCGGAGTTGTTCAGCGCCAACGTCGGCTACCAGATCACCAATCGCTACCGCGTCTTCGCGGTCGGAACCAACATCTTCGACCAGCAACGCTACCAGCTCTACGGCGGTGCCGTGGTGGGACGCCGCATTCTCGGTGGCCTGACCGCCTCGTTCTAGGCCGCTCCGGCGCAGGAACGACAAAGGGTGGCTCCGCTCGGGGCCACCCTTTGTCGTTTCTCCGATTATCCTTGCCCCCCGTGCCCATCCCGCTTCCCGTCCCGTTTCCCGTCACGCTCCCCGACGGTCCAGCGCCTGCGCTCTGGCGCTTCGCCGACGTCGTGGGTCCGGGCGATGCTGTACGCGACGTGCTGGTCGCGGTCCCGCCCGGGTACGAGAACGGCCGAGGCACGTACCCGGTCGTCTATCTGCAGGATGGCCAGAACTGTTTCGATCCCTCGACTGCTTATGCCAGACACTGGCGGCTCCTCGAGACACTCGCCCGGTACGGGTCACGACACCCGGTGATCCTGGTGGCAATTCCGAACCTTGGGCTCGGACGCCTGCACGAGTATTCGCCGTTCGATGACATCATTCGCGGGGCGGGCGAAGGCGCGGCCTACATCGAGTATCTCGCCAATATCGTGAAGCCCCTGGTCGACGTGCATTTTCGAACCCGGACGGATCGCGCCTCGACGGCCATCGCCGGGGCATCGATGGGCGGCCTGATCGCGCTCTACGGAGTGATTGCCGGCGCCGCAACGTTCGGAGTGGCCTGGGCGCTCTCGCCGGCGCTCTGGTATGCCGATTCCGCCATCTACGACTGGCTGTCAGCGCAGCCGGCGCCGGTCGGGCGCATCTGGCTCGACGCCGGCGTCCTCGAAGGCGACGATGAAATTCACGATGTGCGCCGGATGCGGGATCTGCTCATCGCCCGCGGATGGCGGATGGACGACTCGTTGCGTTATCTCGAAGACCCTGACGGCGACCACGACGAGGTCTCGTGGGGACGGCGCGTCGAGGAACACTGGACCACCCTGGTCGGGATGCTGGCGGGCCAGCGCTCCGCGCGGTAGATCTAGTCTTCACCATCCACTCCAGGAGCGGACTATGAAGAACCCACTCGCGTTTGTGGCGCTGGGCGTCGCATTGGTGGCAGGCTGTGCGCCGGCGGCGCCGGGTACCGGGAGCGCCGAGGACGAGCAGGCCGTCAGGGATATGGCGACGGCCTACGCGGCAGCGTGGGACAAGGGCGATGCCACCGCGATTGGCGCGATGGTGACCGACGATTATCACGGCTTTGACATTCTCGGCAACGCACTCGATGGCCGTGCCGCGCTGGAGAAGACGAGCGCCGACCAGTTCGCCGCTCGACCGGCCGGGCAGTCGATCTCCATTACCGTGAGCTATGTCCGCTTCCTCAGCGCGAACGCCGCTGCGGCAGGCGGCACCTGGACCGTCGCCGGTCCCGCGGGCCCGCTTCCGAGCGCGGGCGTCTGGTCGGCCACCGACGTGAAGGTCGACGGCAAGTGGATGATGGCCTCCAATCACGCCGCGGTTCCGGCCGTGATGCCGGCACCAATGGCAAGCGACACGGCGGCCGTCAAGAAGTAGGGTCCCCAGAAAAAACGCCCCCGGCCTTCGGGTCGGGGGCGTTTTTCACTGGGTCAGCGGCCGATCAGTGCGTTGGTGCGGGATCTGCCGCCGGGTGCTCGGCCGTCCGGGAACGCCACGACTCGGTGCTGGCGAAGTACTTGCCGGCGAATTGCGCGAACCGGTTGCGCAGGCCGTCGATGATCTCGTAGAACGTCGGGATCACGAGCAGTGTCAGCACGGTCGAGGTGATCACGCCACCAATGACGGCTCGGCCGACCGGCGAATAGAAATCGGCTCCCTCGCCACCACCGATGGCTACCGGCAACATTCCCGCGATGAGAGCGAACGTCGTCATCAGGATCGGCCGAAGCCGGATGCGACCCGCCTCGATCAGCGCCTCACGCAGCGGGGTGCCGCGCTCCTCGCGCGCCCACTTGGCGAAGTCGATCAGCAGGATCGAGTTCTTCGCCACGATCCCCATCAGCAGCATCACCCCCATCATCGACATGATGTTGAGCGTGTCGCCCGTGACGATCAGCGCAATCACCACACCGATCAGTGACAGCGGCAGCGACACCAGGATGGCGATCGGATCGAGGAACGAGCCGAACTGTACCACGAGAATCAGGTACATCAGGAGCACAGCGATGCCGAGCGCGGTGAAGATGGAGGCAAAGGTGTCATTCTGCTCCTGGTTCCAGCCACCCTCGCTGACCACGTAGCCGGGGGGGAAGGTGATCTTCGCGAGTCGGGCCTTCATATCGGCCGTCACGTCATTCAGCGCGCGACCGTTGGTGTTGGCCTCCAGCGTGATCACCCGCGAACGATCCAGGTGATCGATCTGGGCCGGGGCCCGCTCGAGCACGATCCGGGCAACACTCCCCAGCGGCACGGTGTGCGACCGGCCGTCACTGCCGAAGACCGTGAGCGGGAGCCGGGCGAGATCAGCAGGACTCTTCCGGGCATCGGGAGCGAGCCGGATCCGGACGTCCCGGGTCTTGCCCGAGTGATCGACCCAGTCGCCCGCATCGATTCCGGCGAATGCCACCCGCATCGCCTGCCCCACTTGCCCCACGGTGAGGCCGAGGGAACCGGCGAGCCCACGGTCGATGTCCACGGTGAGTTCATCGCGCGGGCCACGCGCCGAAAGACTCACATCCACGGCACCAGGCACGTCGCGCGTCGCCGCGAGCGCCTGTTCGCCCAGCTGGGCCAGAATCTTGGCGTCGGGTCCGCGCAACTGCAGCTGCAGCTCCTTGAACGCGCCCCCGAAACCGCCACTGAAGACGGAGACGTTCACCCCACCGATCTGCTTGAACTCCTCGCGCAGTGTGGCGCCGAGTTCGGCGGCCGAGATGGAACGCTTCTTCGCCGGCGACAGTTTCATATAAATGTGTGACTGATCGACTCCGGGCGTGCGTAGCGGCAGCGGAGTGCCCGCGGTCACGTAGGTGTAGAGCACTTCAGGATGCCGGCGCGCAATCGCCGCGATCGCTTCGGTCCGCTCCATCGTGTACTGCAGGTTGGCGCTGGCCGGCGCCTCCACGATCACCTCGATTTCGGCGCGATCAGAGAGTGGCACGAAGCCGGCTCCGCCCACGGTCATCTGCAGCACGATCGCGCCGATGAAGCTCAGGATCGCCAGCCCCACCATCGACCAGCGATGGTCGAGCGCCCAGGCAATCACCCGCCCGTATCGGTCGGTGAGTCGGTGGAACCACGCGTCGAACCGGTCGAGTGCCTTGGTGATGAAGCTTTTCTGGTCCTCCTCGAGCACTGGATCGGACCAGTACGCCGAGAGCATCGGGTCGAGCGAGAACGACACGAACAACGAAGCAATCACGGCGCCGGTGATCGAGAGTGCGAATGGTGCCAGCCACTGCCCTGATTGCCCGGTCACGAACGCGATCGGCACGAACACCGCCACGATCGAGAAGGTCGTCGCCGCGACGGCGAGTCCGATCTCGGCCGTACCCTCGCGGGACGCGGTATAGTGATCCTTTCCCATCTTGATGTGGCGCACGATGTTCTCACGCACCACGATGGCATCGTCGATCAGGATGCCGATCGCGAGCGACAGCCCGAGCAGTGACATCGAGTTGAGCGTGAACCCGAAGATCCACACACCGATGAACCCCGCGAGCACCGAGACCGGAAGCGCCAGGCCGGTGATGACGGTGGAACGCCAGGAGTTCAGGAAGAGGAACACCACGAGCACCGTGAGCAGTGCACCTTCGAGCAACGACTCCTTCACGTTGTTCACCGAACCGGTGACGCGCACGCCGGCATCCTGCACAATTTCCAGCTTGGTATCGGCGGGCAGGGTCGCCTGCAACTTCGTGATCTGATCGCGAAGCTTGAAGATCACATCGTTGGTGGAATACCCCTTGGCCTTGAGGATATTGATCCCGACGGCCCGCTTCCCGTTGAACGACGCCCCCGTGCGCGACTCTTCGGCTCCTTCGCTGACATCGGCCACATCGGACAACCGGATGATCCGTCCATCACGCTGGGTCACGACGAGCTGACGAAAATCCGCCGCGCCCTCGAGCCGGCCCTTGAGCCGGATCGCGTGCTCCTCGAGCCCTGAATTCACGCGTCCCACCGGGGCCGCGATATTCTGGCTGCCCACGGCACGCACGATATCGTCCACACCCACGCCGGCCGCCTGCATCGCCTCGGGCCGGAGCTGCACCGTCATTTCCGGATAGCTCCCGCCCACCACGGAGGCCTGCGCCACACCGGGAATGGAGCGAAGCGAGCTCACGAGGTTCGGGTCGGTGAGACTCGTGAGGGCCCGCGGGTCGAGCGTGTTGGAGCTGACCGTGAGCGCCATGATCGGCTGGGCGCCCCAGTCGAACCGCGTGATGATCGGCTCCTCGATTTCCTGTGGCAGGTCGCCGCGGATCGTCGAGATCGCGTCGCGCACATCCTGCGAGGCTTCGGCTACCGGCTTGGTGAAGGCGAACGTCACGGTGAACTGGGCAAAGCCATCGACGGCATTGGACGTGGTCAGGCGCCGCTCCACACCCGAGAGGCCGAAGATCGCCTCTTCGATCGGCTCGACCACCTCGCGCTCCACCGCCTCCGGCGACGCACCCGGATAGGCGATCTGCACCATCACGACCGGCTGGTCGAGATCCGGAAATTCATCGACCTTCAGGTTCATCAGGGCCGCGAGCCCGAAGGCCACGACGGCCAGCATCACGGTAATGGTGATGATCGGGCGCCGGATGGCGAAGTCCGAAATCCACATGGCTCAGTTCCTCAGCGATCCCGCGGGGTGACGCGCAACATCACTCCCGCAGGTGTTCCCAGCACGCCACCGATCAGCAGCGTGTCTCCCTTCGTGAGTCCGCTGGTGACCTGCACCAGCTCGGCGAGCTCGTCGCGCAGTCCCAGCGTCACGGGCACCGACTCCACCTTCCCGCCACGCACTCGCTTGACCGAGGGCGTCGTCGCCTGCTCGTCGATCGCCGTGAACGGGACCGCGAGGCTGCGAACCGAGCTCACCGCAACCCGGCCCTCGGCAAAGAGTCCCGCCACGAGGGCGTTGCCTGGATTCGGCACGCTGACATAAATGCGCACCTGTCGTGTGGCCGGATCGACGGTGGGATTGATTCGCGCGATCCGGCCGGTGAAATGCTTGTCTCCGCTCCCCTGGATCGTGAATTCCACCTTCGCGCCCGGCTTGAGCGCGGCAATGTCTTCCGCTGGCACTGACGCCTCGAGCTTGAGCTGGGTGGGATCCACCACGGTCAGGATCGGGCTCCCCATCTGGAGCGCGTCACCCACGCTGGCTGGCCGCTCGCTCACCACCCCGCGGAACGGTGCACGGACCACGGCATTCGAGAGCTGCTTCTCGGCCGAGGCGAGCCGACTGCGCGCATCGGCCAGACCGGCCTGCGCCCCCACGGCTGCGCTCTTGGCCGCCTCGAGATCACGATCCGCAATCGCCCCCGCCTGATGCAGTGCATCGGCGCGCTCGGCATTGCGCGTCGCGACGTCGGCCATCGCCTGCGCACTGCGCACCTGTGACCGGGCCGACCTGGCCTGCTCGGCAATGGCGAGCGTATCGATCAGCGCGAGCGGTGCGCCGGCATTCACGGCGGCGCCTTCGTCCACATACAGGGCCATCAGCGTCCCGGTGATCTGGGCCCGCAGCTGCGCGCTGCGTTCGGCCTCGAGCGACCCGGACAGCGCAGGACCACGTTCCAGCAGGGCGCTGTCGACCACCGCAATGTTGTCCGATGACACCTGCACCGGCGGTACCTCGGCGGGAGCGGGCGCCTTCGAGCCGCCGCACCCGGCCAGCAGCAGCAACAGGGACGCGGGACGGAGCGCAGCGCGAAGAGTCAGACGATGCATCGGCATGGATTGGTCGTTACCCGTCAGGGTGAGGGTCGGGGTGGTCACGGTCAGAAGCCTCCCGCGGCGGTCAGCCCGCCAGCGCCGAAGGGAAGGTCGCGCAACAGTGACGCATGCACGCGCGCCAGCTGAAGGTCGCGGGCAGCCTGCGCACGGTTCGCCTGCGCCTGCTCCAGCTGGATGCGGGCATCGCTCAGTTCCGTGAGGGTCGAGAGGCCATTGCGATAGCGGACATCGGCGATGCTGTAGGCGCGCACCGCGAGATCGGCTGTTCCGCTGCTCGCGGCGTAGCTCGCTTCGGCGGCGGTCAGGTCACTCCGAACGTCGGCGGCCTCGCGTTCGGCCTGTTCCCGCGCCTGCCGGAGCCGGAGGGCCGCGGCGTCGCGCGCGGCCCGTGCGCTGAGGGCATCGGCCCGCAGCCGACCGCCCGTGTAGAGCGGCACATCGAGCCGGAGCACGACGCTCCAGTCGGTCACGAAATCGTTGATGCCGAACACGCGCTCGGGAAAGGCGATCTTCGCGTAGGTGCTCGACAAGGCCAGCGACGGAAGCCGCGACCCCTGGGCCGAGCGAACTTGCGCCTCGCTCGAGCGCAGCCCTGCCTCGGCCTGTCGGACCGGTGCGCGCAGTGCGATGCTGGTGTCCGCCCCGCCCGGTGCCACCGAACCAGGCATCGCGAGTCCGGTGGTGTCGCCGAGCGGCGTCGTGAGAACCAGCGTCGCGCCGTCGGGAAGATCGAGCAACTGGCGCAGCTTGAGGAATGCGCGGTCGCGAGCCGCACGACGCTGAATGACCACTGGTCGCTGATTGTCGCGCGTGACGGTGGCACGCAGCAGATCAAACTCCGCCACGTTGCCGACGTTCTTCTCAAGACGAGTCTGGCCAAACGCCCGCTCGGCCTGTGCGAGGGTCGAGTCGGCAATCTCGAGCAGCCGGTCGGCAAGCTGCGCATCGAGATAGGCCTGCGCCACGTCGAGCACGGCGCGGGCTCGCTCGGCCGTCAACCCCGCCTCAGCGGCATCACGCGTGGCGGCCGCCGCAGCAACCTGGCCCCGCAGGGCCGGATTGAAGAGCGCCTGCGACGCTGACAGGCCGAAGTTGTAGGTATTGGCACGACCGAATGGAAGCGAACCGAAATCGATCCCCGATCCGTTGGCCGCGCAGTCGAGGCCACGCTCGAGCGAGTCGAGACGTTCACCCAGCGGCAGGTTGGGATTCGGCGTGAAATGCCCGCAGTTCACCGGCGCGGGAAAGGTGTCGCTCGAACTGGCATCCGCGAAGCCCGCGAACTGTGACTTGATCGTCCTGCTGTAGGTGGCGCTGCCATTCAGTTGCGGCAGGAGCGCCGAGCGCGCGCGCAAACGAGCCGCCTCGGCACCGCGTACACCCGCGCGCGCAATCCCGACCGATTCGCTGGCCGAATCGGCACGCGCCAGGGCGTCGCTCAACGAAAGCGCAACGGACGCACCGCGCTTGGGCGCAGCGTCCTGGGCCGCAAGCGCCGTGAGCGGGGCCAGCATCAGGAACACCATCAATCTCAACGTCACGCGTGCTCCGTCGCCCCAAGGGCGCGAAGGATGAGATCCACGAACATCCGGATGACATCGTCAACAGTGTGCGGCGGCGACATCGACCCGACATCTCGAGTCATCGCGTCCATGAAGACCGCATTCATCAGCATCACGGTGGCCGCCTCGAGCGAGCCCGTGGTCCCGATCAGCCCCCTGGTACGAGCCGTCGTGAGGTAACGCGTCGTCTCGGCAAAGGCCTTCATTCCTCCCTCGCAGACCACCGGTGCCAGCTCCGGATGGTCCTCCCACTCCGCCAGGCAGTTCCGGATCAGCTGGCGCTTGCCGCTGATCGCCGCGTGATGCGCCATCGCCCAGGTGGTGAGCTCCGACCGCAGGTCGGTCGGCACGTCAGGCAGGCCGCTGCTCCATTCCGCTTCCTGGGACGCCGCGTGAATCGACTCCAGGAGCAACGCCTCCTTGGAGCCGAACTGGCGGAAGATCGTGACTTCGTTGCAGCCAGCGGCTTCAGCGATCCGGCGGGTGGTCGTGCCACGCCAGCCGTGTTCGCAGTAGAGTCGGGCCGTGACGTCAAGCAGGGATTCGCGAGTAGACATAGGGCGCAGAGCTTACCGCCGGGTCAGCAAGCCTGCAAGTGGGTACTTGCAAACTGTTACAATATTGAACGTGCGGCCCCGGGCCGCCGACCTCCTCCCCTATCCCTCCGTTCAACGGTAGCTTCAGCAGTCCTCCCTCCCGTCACCTCCGGACACACGTCGATGTGGCAGCGCTCCCAGCACAGCTGGCAAAGCCCGAGTCTTCAGGGTCGTACGATGGAAATGGTCGTCCTCGGCCACGCCGGTGCACGGATGATGGTCTTCCCGACCTCGATGGGGAGCTGCACCGAGTGGGAAGACCGCCGAATGCCCGAGATGGTCGGCGAGTCACTCCGGCAGGGCTGGCTACAGATGTACTGCCTGTCGAGCGCGGCCGACCAGGGGTGGTACGACGACCACGCACCAATGCCGCAGCGGGCCGTGTGGCAGGACCGGTACGATCAGTACCTCTATCACGAAGTGCTGCCCTTTACGAGGCAGCAGAACGACAACCCCTTCCTGATCACCGCCGGTGCGTCCTTCGGCGGATACCACGCGCTCAACTTTGCGCTGCGGCACCCCGAGGAAGTCGGACGCGTCCTCGCAATGAGTTCGATGATCGACGTCAGGCGACTGACCTATGGCTGGTCGGACGAGTTGACGTACCGCCACAACCCGATGGACTTCATGCGGAACGAATACGATCCTGCCCGGCTCGACGCGTTCCGGCGTATGGATATCATCCTGTCCATCGGCGAAGACGATCCACTCTGTCAAAGCAATCGGGACTTCTCCGCGTTGCTGTGGGAACGCGGCATCGGCAATGCATTGCGGATCTGGAAGGGCTGGGCCCACGACTGGCCGTACTGGGAGGATATGGTGCGGCTCTACATCAGCGGACACGACTGAGGATTCAATGAGCAAGCAGACCGCATCAGCGCGACCCCCGAAGCGCATCGGCATCCTCGTGGGGCGGGAGTGGTCGTGGCCACCGGCCTTCATCGAGGAAGTCAATCGACGGGACGCCGGCGTCATTGCCGAATTCGTGACCCTGGGTGCCCCGCGGCTCGACGACCACATCCCTTGGGATGTGGTGATTGACCGGATTTCGCACGAGGTGCCCTTCTACCGCACCTGGTTGAAGCACGCGGTCGTGCGCGGCGTGAAGGTCGTCAACTCGCCCCTGATGTGGACCGCCGACGACAAGTTCTTCGGCGCCACGCTGGCCGAGGCCAACGGCATCCGGTCGCCGAAGACGGTCGTGCTGCCCAACAAGGACTATGTCCCCGGGATCAAGCACGATGAATCCCTGCGCAACCTCGCCTTTCCGCTCGACTGGATGGGCGTGATCGACCACGTGGGGCTGCCCTGCATCCTGAAGGATGCGCACGGAGGGGGCTGGCGCGACGTGTATGTCTGCCACAGCATCGAAGAGCTGCTGTACCATTACGACCAGAGCGGCCTGCTCACGATGATCGTCCAGGAATTCATCGTCTGGGATGAATTCGTGCGCTGCATCTGCATCGGGCAGGAACACGTCCTGCCCATCAAGTACGACCCGAAGGAACGGAAATACCACGTCACGGACACGTTCCTCCCCCCGGCGCTGCGGCAGACCATCATCGAGCAGTCGCGCACACTGGTGCGCGCCCTCGGCTACGATATGAACTCGGTGGAATGGGCCATCCGCGACGGCATTCCGTACGCGATCGACTTCATGAACCCCGCCCCCGACTTCGACGTCAATTCGCTGACGCCCACCTACTTCGACTGGGCCATCAGGACGATGGCGGACTTCACGATCGGACTCGCGCTCCAGGATCGCACCGAGCCCGCCCCCGCAGCACAGCACCTGATGCGCAGCACCGGGACTCGGGCAGGTTGACGCACGACCCGGTTGTGGCCTGGGGCGAGGGGCTCGACGATGCACTCGCCCAGGAATCCGCGGACTGGCTCGACCGTCGGCAGCGCGCCATCGGCCTGGCGTTCGGCGCGCGCGCACTCTGCACCGTGCTGCGCCCGCGCTTCCTGCGCACCACCGAGTACGACGCACTGCGCACGATGTCGGCCGAGCTGCTGGGCGCACTGCGCACGGCGGGCGAGGCGGCGGCCGTCGATCCCGTGCTCCGCGCCCAGTTCCGGTTGACGGACTGGGAGGAAACGCTGCTGGCCGCCGCGCCCCGGCTCGACGCGCTCTGCCCGCTCTCGCGACTCGATGCCTTCATCGACCCCGACGGCATTCCACAGATCACCGAGTACAACGGTGAGACCCCCGCGGGCGGCGGGTACTGCGATGCCCTGACGGAGATCTTTCTTGCCCTGCCGGCAATGCGCGGCTTTGTCGAACAGTGGCAGGTGCGGCCGCTTCCGAACCGGCCCAACATCCTGAATGTCCTGCTGGAAACGTGGCATCGCTTCCGCGGCGTGCGCTCGCTACCGAGCATCGCCATTGTCGACTGGGACGATGTCCCCACCACGAGCGAGTTCCGGCTCTGCCAGGAACGTTTCGAGGCGATGGGGCTCCACTGCGTCATCACCACCCCCGATGCGCTCAGCTACGAGGGCGGAGTGCTGCGCGATGAAAACGGCACCGGCATCGACCTGATCTACAAGCGCGTGCTGATTCACGAGCTGGTGGCGCACGGCGGTCTTGCACATCCGCTCGTGCGGGCCGTGATCGACGGTGCCACGTGCCTGGTCAATCCGTTCTCCTGCAAGCCGCTGCACAAGAAGGCCTCGCTCGCGGTGCTCTCGGACGAGCGCAACGCCGATCTCTTCAGCACGTCGCAACGCGCCGCGATTGCCAGGCACGTGCCCTGGACCCGTGTGATCGAGGCGCGCCACACCTCGGTTGATGGCGTCACGGTGGACCTGGTGCCCTGGATCCTGGAACACCGCGACGAACTCGTCCTCAAGCCCAACGACGATTACGGCGGGGCCGGTATCGTGCTGGGCTGGGAGGCCGACGCCGCCACCTGGGAGGCGGCCGTCGCGCGCGGGATGGCCGAGCCTTCGATCGTGCAACGAAAGATTGTCCTGCCCCGTGAATCCTTTCCGGCAATGGCCGGTGGGCACGTGGTGTGGGAGGATCGCATCGTCGATACCGCCCCGTTCTGTTACCACGGCGCGTGGATGGACGGCCTGCTGTCGCGAATTTCGACCTCCAGTCTCGTCAACGTCACCGCCGGCGGCGGTTCGACCGTTCCGACCTTTGTGGTGGAGCCACGATGAAGGCACCCTCGCTGACCATCGGCATCGAAGAGGAATACCAGATCATCGATCCCGAGACCCGGGAACTGCGGAGCTACATCACCGAAATCCTCCAGGAGGATTCGGTGCTCCTCGGCGAGATCAAGCCGGAATTGCACCAGTCGATGGTCGAAGTCGGGACCAGGATCTGTCACACGCCGGCCGAGGCGCGCGCGGAACTGGTTCGCCTGCGCGGGATGGTGATGGATCTCGCCGCACGGCGCGGACTGGTGATCGCCGCGGCCGGAACGCATCCGTTCTCGTCGTGGATCGATCAGGAGATTACGCCCCTCGAGCGCTACATCGGCGTGAAGGAAGACCTTCAGGAGCTGGCGCAGTCGCTGCTGATATTCGGCACCCACGTGCACATCGGCATCGAAGACCCGGAATTCCGTATCGATGCGATGAACGCCTGCCGCTACTTCCTCCCGCACGTGCTGTCGCTTTCCACCTCCTCGCCATTCTGGATGGGACGCAACACCGGACTCAAGTCGTATCGCAGCGTAGTGTTCCGTTCCTTCCCGCGCACCGGCATTCCGCGCACCATCGCCTCCTGGAGCGACTACCAGCAGAGCGTCGACGTGATGGTGGCGACGGGATCAATTCCCAATGCCTCGAAGCTCTGGTGGGACGTGCGCCCGCACCACGCCTTCCCGACGCTCGAATTCCGGGTCTGCGACGTCTGCACGCGGGTCGACGAGGCCGTCTGCATCGCGGCGATCTTCCAGGCGATCATCGCGAAACTCTGGAAGCTCCGCCGCGACAATATGACCTTCCGGCAATACCTCCCGGCGCTCATCGAAGAGAACAAGTGGCGAGCCACGCGCTACGGGCTGGAGGGCCACCTGATCGACTTCGGTCTCGAGAAGCAGTTGCCGGCGCGCGAGCTGATCCGCGAGCTCATCGAATGGTTCATTGGCGACGTGGTCGACGAACTGGGATCGCGGAAGGAGGTCGAATACGCCTTCCGGATCCTCAACGAAGGGACCTCCGCCGACCGGCAACTGGCGACGTGGCGGGAAACCGGCGATCTTCGCGCAGTGGTCGACCGCCTGGTCGCCGAAACTGCCGAGGGTGTTCGCTAATGGTCCGCAAGAGGCCCCTGATCGGGGTGACAACCCAGACGCTGCACGCCATCGAGGGAATTCCCAGTGAACTCCCGGTGTCGTGGGTGATGAACCAGCGCTATGTCCACGCGGTGATGGCCTCCGGGGGCGTCCCGGTGCTGGTGCCACTGCTGGCCGAGGACCCCGCCACCCTGCGCGAAATCTATGAGCGGCTCGACGGCGTGCTGGTGCCGGGCGGCGTCGACATCGATCCCGCCTACTACCGCAGCTCTCGCCACGACAAGCTGGGGCGGCTCGACCCCGCGCGCGATACGGCCGAGCTGGTGATGGCCCGCTGGGCCGTGAAGGATGCCAAGCCGTTCCTGGGGCTCTGTCGCGGGCTGCAGGTGCTCAACGTGGCGCTCGGTGGTTCGCTCTGGCAGGACCTCGCGGCCGAACGACCCGATTCGCTCAAGCACGACTACTTCCCCACTGCCGGCTACGAGCGCGATCACCTCGCCCATCCGGTCGAGGTCCGTGCCGACTCCAGGCTGGGCGATGCGCTGGGTGGCGGCAGTGTGCCGGTCAATTCGATGCATCACCAGGGCATCCAGCAACTGGGCTACGGGCTGGTCACGACGGCGGTTGCGCCCGATGGCCTGATCGAGGCTGCCGAGGCGCAGGAGGGGTTCGCGGTCGGGGTGCAGTGGCACCCCGAGATGTTCTCACCGGGCGACCGGTCGGTCGGTCGACTCTTCGATGCGTTCGTCGATGCCGCCGGTGGCGCCAGCCGCCTGGCATAGCGCCACCTCCACGCGGCGCGGCAGCGTCAGCCACGCATCCGGAACAGGTAACTCAACTTCAGGAAGAAGCCGTCGCTCGTGCGGGTGAAGGTGCGGCCAAAGAGATTGAGCCCATCCTTCCCTTCCGGCACCGGCTCGGCGTGCGTCGCGCCGTAGCCGACATAGACGACCGTGCCGGGATTCGGGAAATACGACACCAGGAAATCGTTGCGCAGGTTGCCGTTGCGAAAGGCGGCGGCACGCGTGAAGGTCCCGAGCGGGCCGGCGTAGTAGATCGGCAAGTTGGTGCGCGTGTCGTCGTGCAGCGAGTCGCGGATCTCGAGCGCATACTGGCTGATGAGCCGCAACTGGATGTTGCGGGTGACCTGATACTGCACGCGCAGGCGGGGCACGGCCTGGACCGACACCCGCGACCCGTCGCGCCGGTTCACCTGCTGGTGGTTGTAGCTCAGCCCCACGCGGAGCTGCTCCGTGGGCTGGTAGGTGGCTCCGAGCGTCGCGAAGATGATCGGCGCCGATGACCACTCGTAGAAGTTCTCGTCGTGTCCCCAGAGGAAGAAGGCGTTCATCTGGAAGGTCTTCCACGACGGCGTGTTGCCCTGCACCAGATAGTCGCGGTTGGGAATGCGGGCCTGGTCGCCGAACGGAATGAAGTTGCCGTCATTCGTGCGCAGGAAATAGGAGCCGTAGATCGAGGGATCGTAGCCGAAGTTCTCGTCGAGCACCGAGACCCCCGCGCCCCAGCCACCCTTGAACCGGCCGTTGAAGTTGAAGTGCATCTTGCGATCCTGGATGGGACCGCCGTGAATCAGGTCCTGATAGACCCAGGTGCCATACAGCGCGAGCTCAGCCGAGAGCGACTCCAGCGTGCGACCTGGCCGTTGCCAGACATAGCTGTGCGACACGGTTGCGTTGCCGATGCCCACCCGTGAGTTGAAGCCCACGAGTGTCCGGAAATCTTCCCCGATGCCGTTCAGCGAGTAGTTGATCCGGAACGCACGACCGTTGCGGCGATACCCCACATTCCAGAGCGGTCCCGTGGTCACGACACCCGCGCGCGAGTTGCGCGACATCGCGCCCCAGAACGTGAACGAGTTGATTCGACTGGCCACGATGCGCCCGTCGATACCGAGCACACGATTGTTGTCGGGGCCGTCGTGCTGCTCGGTCCATACCATCCCGAGCCGCGAACCTGGTCCGAGGTCGCGACTGAGGCGCACGACCCCGAAGATCGGGTGCTCGTCATTGCGGCTGGAAGTCTTGTCGTCCACCGCGCCCAGCACGCCGATCTGCGTGCCGCCGACCTTGCCAGTGATCTTGGTGGCAAACACCGGCTGCACGATGCGGCGGGTGTAAATCATGTTCTGCGGGGCGTCGAACTGCTCGATGCCATCGAGGAAGAACGGACGTCGCTCGGGAAATCCGATCGCCTGACGCGGATCGAACGAGAACTGACCCGCGTCACTCTCGACCTGCGAGAAGTCGGGGTTGGCCGTGGCGTTGAGGGTGAGGTTCGGCGTGACGCCGTAGCGGATGTTGCCGCCCATCTCCGGCTTGCCACCATCGTAGTTCCAGCCCGTGCCACTGGCGGCCGAGGAACCCACCACGCGGGAGGTGAGGGTCGGAACGACGTCGAGCGGATGACCGGCGTCCAGTTCGGTCAGCCCTTCGAGTTTGCCGGACTGCGAGAGGAACGACGCGGCCGCGCGGCGCGTCATCGTCCAAGTCTGCTCCTCTCCGGAACGCGGGACATACCGGATGATGTTGATCCCCCACGTCTGCGTCTTCGCCTGCTGGAATCGAATGCTCTTGAACGGAATCTGGATCTCGACCTCGTACCCGCCCGGGGTGAGGTGCCCCTTGGACTCCCAGACAAAGTCCTGGGAGATGTCGGTCCCTTCCCGCGTCTGCGCCGTGTTGTTGAACCCGCCACCGCCGCCGCCCCGCCCGCTCTCGTTCTGCGCCCCATCGCCCTGGATGCCGAACGGATTCACGGCGAACACCGTGGCCTGACGTCCGTCATTGAAGGTGGAGAGCAGGATCTGCACGTGGTCGTCGCCAAAGATCTGGTCGCGATTCGTGAGCGTCGCGTGAACCGCACCACTGGCATCGAACGCCCGGACGCCGATGTGCAGCGCGTTGGGCGAGTACCACACGAGGATCTCGGTGGAGTCCGCAGCCGCCACACCATCGACCGGCGAGTATTGTGAGAAACCGGTCAGAACTGCGGCCGAGCGCCACTGAGGCTCATCGAGGACGCCATCGATCACGGTCGCAGCGGAGAGTCGTGGGGGCCTGACAACGGTCTGGCCCGCCCGGCCGGAGTACACCAGGGTATCCGATTGGCCCAGCGCGGCCGCGAGCATCAAGGCGGTGAGGATCACACGATTTCCGTGGTGAAGGTTGGAGGATCGGCCACGGTACGCGGAGCCCACACGGGGAGTTTCGGCCGGACGAGCCTCCGGGGCGCATTAGCTTCCCCCTTCCCCCCGATTCGACCGCCGAGGGTATCGATGCGCTGCTTCCGGATTGTCGTCGCGTTATCGCTGCTTGCCCTGCCCCTCACGGGCCAGCAGCCATTCCCCACTGTCCGCCGCGATGCCCGCCTGGAGGCCGCACTCACCAGGCTCGCCGCAGAAGTCCAGGGCGATGTGGGCATCTATGTCCGGCACCTCGGCAGTGGACGCGGCGCCACGATTCGCGCCGACGAACTCTTTCCGACCGCATCAATGATCAAGGTTCCGATCCTCGCCACGACCTTCGATCGCATCGCGCACGGCGCCCTCACCTTCGACTCGATGCTCACGTGGGCCGACTCGCTCCGCTACCTCGGCGAGGACGACCTCTTCGACAAGCTGCAGAGCGGCGCCCGCGTTCCCCTCAGTCAGGTTTCGCTGATGATGATCACCACCAGCGACAATGCGGCGGCGCTCTGGCTGCAGGCACTCGTCGGCGGTGGGGCCGCAGTGAACAGCTGGCTCCACACCAACGGATTCGATTCCACTCGTCTCAATTCGCGCACGCCGGGGCGGGAGAGTGCCAAGGCGCGATACGGCTGGGGGCAGACCACGCCGCGGGAGATGGCAGAACTGCTGGTGCGCATTCGCGAGGGACGCGCCGTCTCGCCTGCCGCCAGCGCACAGATGTATCGCCACCTGACTCGGATCTACTGGAACGGTGAAGCCCTCTCGGCCATTCCTCCCTGGGTACAGGCCGCATCGAAGCAGGGGGCCGTCGACCGCTCCCGCTCCGAGGTGGTGCTCGTCAACGCACCATCGGGCGATTACGTCTTCGCCGTGATCACCCGCAACCAGACCGACACCAGCTACGCCCCGTCCAATCAGGGCTATGTCCTGCTCCGGAAGGTCTCGGCCCTGCTCTGGCGGCACTTCGAGCCACGACACCCCTGGAACCCGCCCGAGGGGATCGAGCGTTTCACCCCGTGACATTTTCTGTGTCTGGTTGGCGGTCGGCACTCGTCACCACTCAGCCGAACCCAAGCGGGGTCGGCGTCCTACACTCTCAAGGAGACACGCAGATGCGGAAGGCCATTCTCGCGGGCGCACTCGTTGCCCTCGTCGCAGTCACCGCGCCGGCTTCGGCGCAGTCCAGTGGCAGCTGGGAGCTCGGGTTGGGCGGCGGAGTGACACTCCCCACGGGCAACGCGGCGGATTTCTACAAGACCGGGATCAACGGAACGGCGCTGGTCGGCTATCGTCCCGCCAATTCGAAGCTCTGGGTCGGCCTCGATGCCCAGTATCATCACTTCAAGCAGAAGTCGTTTGGCGTGAATGTCGATGGTGAAAGCGCCAACTCCTTCGCCGCGCTCGGTCGCGTCAACTACGACGCCGGGACGATGATGTACGTGCTCGGCGGCCTCGGTCTCTTCCGGACCGAGAACAAGGCCAACATTGGTGGCACGCCCGTGAAGGAAACCGATTCGAATATGGCCGCCGAAGTCGGCGCCGGCGTCCGGATCGGGAAGAGCCTCTTCCTCGAAGGGAAGCTGGTGAACGTGTTCGTCTCCAGCAACAATCAGCTGTTCATCCCGATCACACTCGGGGTCCGCTTCTAGTAACCGGTGTCCGGGTGGGTCGCCTCGGTGGCGACCCACTCCGGCATCTCCCGCCGCCGTTGCTCCAGATGACAATTCAGCGCCGTCGCTTGATCCCTCGAGCCGGAGGCGCCGTCAACGGATCCTCGGGCCAGTGATGCTTGGGGTACCGGCCGCGCAGCT
>JAZJZU010000076.1:0-18368 GCA_040389605.1 Gemmatimonadota bacterium | reverse complement strand
GCCCTTCGTACTTGCCGGTGATGGGTCGGTCGAGCAACAGCGCCCAACCACCGCCAACGGGAGGCGGGGGAGGCTGCGTGGGTGTCGGGGAGGTGGGGGACCCACAGCCGGCGAGCGGCACCAAGACCGCCGCCAGGAGGCAGGCGAACAGCATCTGATAGGAGCGGTGGCACGTGGGCTTCATCCGGCTTTCCTCGTCAGGTGACCCAACGAGAGAAAGACTACATCGATCCGACGGAGATCACGCCTCGAAAACGCTCGCGAACTAGCTTCCGAACGGGGTTCTTACGCTCCGTACGGCACCCAGATGTTCTTGACCTGCGTGGCGTGACGGAGAAACTCCCGCCCCGCCCCGTCGGCCGGGTCGGCCCAGTTCCGCACCGTCCACTCGGTCCAGGTACGCTTCATATTGCCGGCCGAGAGCTTCTCGGCCTCGGTAGCGTCCGCGCGAGTGGCAAAGACCCAGATGCCATCGACATCGTCGTGACCGGCCAGCGCCGTGAGCAACTCCTTGCGCAGCCCCGTGACGATGTTGACCACGCCGCCCGGAAGGTCGGACGTGTCGAATACCTGGTAGAGGTCGGTCGCGAGCAGCGGCGCCGTTTCCGAGGGAATGGCCACGACGCTGTTCCCCATCGCGATCGCGGGAAGCACGGTCGAGAGAAAACCGAGCAATGGCGCCTCGTCGGGACAGACAATGCCGATGACGCCGAGCGCCTCGGGCATCGCGAGCGTCACGTTGCGCAGCGGCGTGTGGTGCACGGCCCCGTCATACTTGTCGGCCCAGGCCGCCCAGTGGAAGCACCGCTCGACCGCGGCATCGACTTCGGCCCGGCCATTCCTGCCCGTGAGCGCCTTGAGCCGCGCGGCAAATTCATCGCGACGTGCCGCGAGATTCTCGCCGATGTAGTAGAGTACCTGCGCCCGCAGGTGCGCGGTGCCGCGCCCCCACTTGGAGGCCGCGTAGGCCGCCTCCACGGCATTGCGGACATCCTTGCGATTACCACGACCGACTTCGGCAATCACATCGCCCTTGGCACTCAGCACGGGCAGCGAGTATCCCGAATCGGGCCGCGCCTGCTTCCCACCGATATACAGTTTGGGCGTGCGATCAATTCCCGACACACCACTGGCACTTACCGCCGAAGCATCTCGCGGCTCGCGGATTGCTTCGCGCTCGGCGCGCTTGCCGTGCATTGGCTTGAGGTATTCGTACATTCCCTCGCGACCGCCCTCCCGGCCATAGCCACTCTCGCGGTAGCCACCGAAACCCGCCGCGGCGTCGAAGACGTTGGTGCAGTTGATCCAGACGGTACCGGCCTTGAGCCGGGGGGCGAGATCGAGGGCGAGGTTGATGTTCTCGCTCCAGAGCGAGGCCGCGAGGCCGTAGCGCGTGTTGTTCGCGAGCTCCACGGCTTCATCGGGCGTGCGGAATGACATCAGCACGACCACCGGTCCGAAGATCTCGATCTGCGCCACGGTCGCTGCGGGCGACACATTGGTGAAGAGCGTCGGCGGGTAGAAGAGCCCTTCCGTCGGCACGCTCCACGAGGGCTGCCAGCAGGTTGAGCCCTCGGCGATGCCCTGCTTCACGAGCTCGTCGATCCGCTCCAGCTGCACCGGCGCCACGATCGCACCGATGTCGACTGCCTTGTCGAGCGGAGAGCCCACCCGAAGCGTTTCCATCCGGACCCGCAGCTTCGCGATCAACCGCTCCTCGATGCTCTCGGCCACCAGGATGCGCGAGCCGGCGCAGCACACCTGGCCCTGATTGAACCAGATCGCATCGACCACACCCTCAACCACCGAATCGATATCGGCATCGTCGAACACGATGAACGGCGATTTGCCGCCCAGTTCGAGTGTCAGCTTCTTCCCGCTCCCCGCCGTCGCGCTGCGAATGGCACGACCCACATCGGTGGAGCCCGTGAAGGCCACCTTGTCGACATCGGGATGATTCACCAGCGCCGCACCCGTGCGACCATCGCCGGTGATGATGTTCACGACGCCAGCGGGGAGGCCGATCTCGCGCAACAGTTCGGCAAAACAGAGGGCCGTCAGTGGCGTGTATTCGGCCGGTTTGAGCACCACGGTGTTTCCGGCCGCGATGGCGGGCGCAATCTTCCACGCCATCATCAGCAGCGGGAAGTTCCAGGGAATCACCTGCCCCACCACGCCCACCGCTTCCATCCCGGGAAACTCGCTGTCGAGCAGCTGGGCCCAGCCCGCGTGATGGTAGAAGTGCCGCGCCACGAGCGGGATGTCGATGTCCCGCGACTCGCGGATCGGCTTGCCGTTGTCGAGCGATTCGACCACCGAGAAGAGCCGCGCATTGCGCTGGATGCCGCGGGCGATGGCATAGAGCCAGCGGGCACGGCCGTGCCCGCCGAGCGCGCGCCAGCCGGGCAGCGCCTTCCGCGCGGCGGCCACCGCAGTGTTCACCTCGGTGTCGCCGGCCTGACTTACCTGCGCGAGTTCATCACCCGTGGCGGGGTTCGAAACCACGAAGGTGTCGGCGGCCTCGGTCCACTTCCCGGCCACGAAATGCCCGAAGCGGCGGTGGTGCCGGTCGAGCCACTCGAGCGCGAGCGTCGGAGATTCCGGCGCCGGGCCCCAGGCCATTGATTCAAACGCGTCGCGGACCGATGTCATCTCAATTACTCACAGAAAAGCGTGAACACACTGCCGTGTCATCCTGAGCGAAGTCCGCGAAGCGGATGAAGTCGAAGGAACCAATGCCCGACGAATCGCTCCTTCGACTGCGCAGCCCTTCGGGCTGCTCCGCCCAGGCTGACAGCCCTCGGAGCGCTTACTCACGCCAGCGGATGCCGATGATTCGCACTGTACCTTCCCGTCACGTGATGCTCAAGCTGGCGTTCGATGTCGGTCAGCAACGACGACGCGCCGAAGCGGAAGAGGTCGGGTCGGAGCCAGCGATCTCCAAGCTCTTCCTTCATCATCGCCAGCCAGTCGAGCGCCTCCTTGGCCTTGCGAATCCCGCCGGCGGGCTTGAAGCCAACATAGGCACCGGTGCGATCGTGGTATTCGCGCACCGTGCGCGCCATCACGACACCCACCGGCAACACGGCGTTCACAGGCTCCTTGCCCGTGCTGGTCTTCACGAAGTCTGCGCCGGCCTGCATCGCCACGATGGATGCGCGGGCCACTTCCTTGAGGGTGCCGAGCTCGCCGGTACCGAGGATGGCCTTGAGGTGCGCAGCGCCACAGGCCTCCCGGAAGGCGCGCACTTCGTCATAGAGTGCCTGCCAGTTGCCGGTGAGCACGTGCGACCGCGTGATCACGATATCGATTTCGGCGGCCCCATCGGCCACGGACGCCTCGATTTCTGCCAGCCGGGTGTGCATCGGCGAGAGGCCGGCAGGAAAGCCCGTGGACACGGCCGCCACAGGAATGCCGCTGCCGGCGAGCGCCTCGACGGCGGTCCTCACGAAGCTGTGATAGACGCAGACTGCCGCGACGGTGAGCGGCACGTCCTGCATCCCCAGCTCCGCGAGCAGGTCGGGACGCACAGGCTGCCGGGCCTTGGCGCAGAGCCGGCGCACTCGGCCCGCCGTATCGTCGCCCTGCAGGGTCGTGAGGTCCATCAGGGTGATGGCGCGCAGCAGCCAGCCGGCCTGGAAGGTGGTCTTCACCGAACGACGCGTGGGGATCGTGGCAGCGCGGCGCTCCACAGCGCTCCGATTTACGCGCGTCTCACGCACCCAGGCCAGATCGAGCGGCATCCCGGGGTTGCGCGGGAGATCACCGCTGGGCGGCGCAGCCTCGCGGGCAGCATAGCTGGCCGGGTTGCGCATCACGCGCGACGGCCTGGCGTCCACGGTACTCATCGGGCGAATCCCTCCAGGGTACGTGAGGCCAGCAAACGCGCACGACGCGCCAGCAACTCGGGACTGCGAAAGACAAAGATCAGCAGGGCCCCGGCGAGGAAGCCGCCGATGTGAGCCCAGACTGCCACGCCACCCACGTGTTCCATCCGCGAGTTGACGACCTGCACGAGGAACCAGAGGCCGAGCACGGCCCAGGCCGGAAAGGTGGCGCGGAAGAAGAAGATCACCAGGAACACGAGGGTATGGACGCGCACGCGAGGGTAGAGCACCACGTACGCCCCCATCACGCCGCTAATCGCCCCACTCGCTCCCACCATCGGAACCGCGCTCGACGGATCCATCAGGATCTGGGCCGTCGCGGCGGCCAGGCCACAGAGGAGATAGAACCAGAAGAAGCGAAAGTGACCCATGGCGTCCTCGACATTGTTGCCGAAGACCCAGAGGAACCAGCAATTGCCCAGCACGTGCAACCAGCCGCCGTGGAGAAACATCGACGTGAGCAGGGTCTCCCACGAGCGCCCCGCCTCCACGACGCAGGCCATCCCGTCGCCCACCGGAAAGGAATACCCCGTGGGCAGCCGGTGCAGCAGGTCGCCCGGGATCAGTCCGAGCTCGCATACTGAAGCGGCCAGTTGCTGCGGGTTGCCCATTCCCTGAAAGACGATCCAGACCGCCAGATTGGCCGCGATCAGTCCGACCGTGACGAACGGAGTGAGGATGGCGGGATTCTCGTCACGGTACGGGAACATAGGCCGGGAATATAGCTCCTGAACGCAGCGCCCCCCGGGTCCGGGACCCGGGGGGCGCTGGGGCTTTCAGGGCGTCGGCCCGGTCAGGTCAGGGCCAGCTCAGCCGGCAGCCGCCGCTGCCGGAATTGATCCAGTTCTGCTGGACCAGGAAGGCCTTCCCGCCGATGGTCATATTGGCCACGCCGCCACCGCTGGTGAACGTCGTGCCGAAGTTCCAGGCACACTTGTCGGCGTTCTCATAGCCGCGGCTGTCGTACCAGGCATTCCCCATCGGATCGGTGGTAGTCTCCTCGATCTCGTGAGCCAGGACCGACACTTCGTTGTCGGCGCCCGGGTCGCCGTTGGGTGACGCCGTTCCGTTGGTGCAGGCAGAGGGATAGGCATAGTCGTAGGGCATCGCCGAGTAGAGCGCGACCTTGCTTCCCGAAGGGGTCGAGACGGTACCGTGCGTGTGGTAACCGCAATAGGAGGTACCGAAGCCGCCACCGAGGTTTACCGCGCCTGCCGTGAAGATCACATAGAGCGTGTTGGGATCATACACCAGCTTGCCGCTCGTGAATCCGCTCGAGAGCATCGCGATCATCTGGGCATCGGTCACCTTGGTCGTCCCACTCGGCGCGGAGGTGTTGTTGGCCCAGTAGCCGGTGTAGTTGACCACGTTCGCGATCGCCCGGCCGGAACCATCCTTGTAGGTCGTATTGATGTTGAAGTACGGCGACCCACCGAGGTTCCGCATAAAGTGACCGACCAGCGAACCGTCGCCGCTGTTGGAGTTGGTGCTGAACGCCCCGGCAGCGGGACCGTTGTTGTAGATCGGGGACGCCGCCCAGTAGATGGCGACGACCTTCGTGGCAGCCTGGAGGACGGGGCCGCCGTGGTAGGAGATGCCCGTGCCGCCCCCGGGCTTGCCCTTGCCGGCCCGGGCGGCGGCGATCGACGGGGAGCCCTTCACCTCGAAGAGGTGACGATTGGGGTTGTCGCCCGCATTGTCAGACGCATTGTTGAACGAAGGGGCGGCCACCGGGTCGCTCGCGGTCGGGGCAGAATCCGAGCACGCAGCGAGGGCGGCCAGACCGGCAAGGCCGAGGACCAGACGGGAACGCAACGCCATACGAAACTCCGCAGAGGAGGGACGAGGAGCACGACTCCGGGGCACCAGATTGTTGTTGGGAACGGTTGCACGCTACCGTGCCGGAGTCCGGCCGTCAATCGTGGCGCAAAAACCACAGCACCATTTCGCCGTCAGGTGAGGCAGGGTTACGGCACGCACCGGGCCGGGACATACTTCACGGGCGCGGCGGGGCGCCTCTCGCTCCCCCCATCCCAATTTCCACGGCGACGTCCGCGTCGACCGAGACCGAGGCCCCTCGATGACCACCCCCGCCAGCCCGACCGACCCCATCGACCGGCGCCCCGCCGACGATGAGATCGACGTCTTCGGGCTCTCGCACATCGGTCTCGTGCGCAAGAAGAATCAGGATCACTTCCTGCTCGCCTCGGTACAGAAGCATCTGCACGTCCTGCAGACCAATCTCTCCGAACAGGAGCGGGTCGCGTTGCCCGATCGACGGCTCGCCTTCATCGCAATGGTCGCCGATGGAGTGGGTGGTGGCGTGGGCGGCGAGGAGGCGAGCGCCACGACACTCGAAGTCGCGACGGAGTACCTGCTGAGCACCATCGACTGCCACGACCTGCACAACAGCCAGAGCGATGCCTTCGTGCAGGCGCTGCAGGACACGGCGATGCGGTCGCACAGCGCGGTCGTGACCCGGGCCGGCGGCCCCGAAGCCGACAGCAAGATGGCCACCACGCTCACGCTCTGGCTCGGCGTCTGGCCCTGGTATTACCTGCTTCAGGTGGGAGACTCACGCTATTACCTCTATCGCGAGAAGGTGCTCACGCAAATCACGCGCGACCAGACCATCGCCCAGGATCTCGTGGATCAGGGCGTCTTCACGCGCGCGGTGGCCGACAGGTCGCAGTTCGCGAACGTGCTCTCCAGTTCCATTGGGGGCCACGCGACAATGCCCGTCATCACGCGCCTGCGTGCCGACTGGCACAATGTGCACCTGCTCTGCACCGACGGACTCACGAAGCACGTCTCCGACGAACGGATCGCCGAGTGCCTGGCCGGGATGACTTCGGCGCGACAGGTGTGCGAGCAACTGCTGGAGGAAGCACTCGCCGGCGGCGGGAGCGACAACATCTCGATCATCGTGGGCCGGGCGGTCCCGAAGGAGGGTGCGTCAGCCCTCCCCGCAGCGACGTGAAGATCGCCTTCATCGGATCGCACGGCGTCGGCAAGACGACACTCTGCTACGACCTTGCCGCGCGCCTCAAGCGACAGGACCGGGTGGTGGACCTGGTGGCCGAGGTCGCACGGTCGTCGCCCTTGCCGATCAATCGCGACACGACGCTCGCGGCCCAGGCGTGGATCCTCCACACCCAGATCGCCCGGGAGATCGCGGCGGAGGCCGTGAGCGAGATCGTGATCTGTGATCGCTCGGTGCTCGACAACTATGCTTACATGGTCCATCAGGCCGGGCGCCAGGAGGCCTATGATGCGCTGGTGCGTGGCTGGGTGGCGAGTTACAGCGGGCTCTTCAAGGTGCCGATCACGGCCGCTCCATCATTTGATGGACGCCGGGACGTGAGTGAGGTTTTCCAGCGTGACATCGACGGCGTGATCGATGCCCTCGCGGCCGACCTCGACGTCCCCTGTCACGCGCTCGACCCCGCCGACCGTGATGGCTGGGTGGATGTCGTCCTCACTGCGAGCGGGCTCCCGCTGCACCCTCCCCAGATCGATCTCTTCCCGCGGGCCGACGGCAGCGACTGACCGGGCCGGAGATTGACCATCCCGCTAGATTCCGGGCAGCCTCATTCGACAGGAACGCCGATGGTTGACGACACCCAGCAGCAGCCCAGCACCGCCGCAATCGACTGGAACCAGTTGCTCGCTCCCTACCGCGGCGCAGTGCTCGGATCGAGTATCTGGCAACTCGCGAGTACCAGCGCGCTGTTCATTCTCTGCTGGGGAGTGATGCTCTGGAGCCTGTCGGTGGGATACTGGCTGACCCTGCTGCTTGCCGTGCCGACCGCGATGATGGTCGTTCGTCTCTTTATGCTCCAGCACGACTGCGGGCACGGTTCATTCTTCGGATCGCGGCGCGCGAACAGCATTGTCGGGGCCGTGCTCGGCGTCGTGACCCTCGTGCCCTACACCTACTGGCGCAAGACGCACGCAATCCACCACGCGACTTCAGGTGATCTCGAAGGGCGCGACCTCGGCGATATCGATACCCTCACGGTCCACGAGTACCTCGCGCTGCCTCGCGGCAAGCGCCTCCTCTACCGGATGTACCGCCACCCGCTGGTGCTGCTCGTGATCGGCCCCGCCTGGCAGTTCATCCTCAAGCACCGCCTGCCGCTCGACATTCCGCGCACCTGGAAGCGCGAGTGGGCCAGCGTGCACTGGACCAATGTCGGCATCGTCGGCGTCATCGCCGCGATGTGGTGGATGGTCGGCATCAAGCGGTTCCTGCTGATCCAGTTGCCGGTCACCCTGATGGCGGGCGCCATCGGCGTCTATCTCTTCTATGTGCAGCACCAGTTCGAGGATACCTACTGGCGCTACCGCGAGGCCTGGAACTACTACGCCTCGGGCCTCGAGGGCGCGTCGCACCTCGTGATGCCGAAAGTCCTGCAGTGGTGGACCGCCAATATCGGGCTGCATCACATTCATCACGTCGCGAGCCGGATCCCGAACTACCGCCTGCAGCGATGCTTCGATGAAAATCCGCCGCTCCAGAACGTCACCACACTCACCCTTCCCGGGAGTGTCCGCACGCTCTGGCTCACCCTCTGGGATGAGGACGAACGGCGACTGGTCGGGTTCCGGGAGCTGCGCGCCATCCGGCGCCGGCTCGCAGACCGGCTCGAGGCCGGCGCCGCCGCCCTCGTGACCAAGCCGGAGGCCGTTCCCCGCGCCTGGCGATAGGCCACCCCGCTCCGGAGACGACCGCAGGATGACGAAGAAGAAGGAACCGGAGACCGCCGAGACCAATCCGGCCGACGAAGGCGAGGCGACCAAACCCGCCCTCACCATTCTTCGCCAGGAGATTGCCGTCGGTGCCGAGCAGCTCGAGCGCCCCGGGTCGGGCTTGTTGCTCTCGGCAGTGAGTGCGGGGCTCGACATCGGGTTCGGGCCGCTGATGGTGTGCACCATTCTCGCCCTGAATCCGGTGGAGTCCACCGCGTCGCGAGTCGCAATGGCCGTGGCCTATGCGATCGGTTTCGTCATTGTCATCCTCGGCCGTTCCGAACTCTTCACCGAACACACCACGCTCGCCGTCCTCCCCCTGCTCTCGGGCGAAACGACCATCAGTCGCGTCGCCCGGCTCTGGGGGCTGGTGTATGCCGGCAACCTGCTCGGGGCGCTCGGCTTTGCCCTGCTGGCGGTTCCACTGGGTCGTGGCCTCGGACTCTTCACGACCGCCGACATCACACTGCTGAATCAACATCTGCTGGGGTACGGCAACGGCGTGATCTTCGTGAGCGCCATCGCAGCGGGCTGGATGATGGGGCTCGTCTCCTGGCTCGTGACGGCCGCCCGTGACACGATGGGGCAGATCCTCATCATCCTGCTGGTCGCAGGGTCGATCTCATTCCTCCATCTGCACCATTCCATCGCCGGCAGCGTCGAGGTGCTGATGGGTGTCGTGGCGGGGCAGGTCGATCTCCCCGGCTTCGGACGGTTCCTGCTCCTCGCCACCCTCGGCAATGCGGTGGGCGGCATCGTGCTGGTGGCCGGACTCAAGTTCTCTCACGTCACCAAGCCAGGACCCGAGGCCAAGCCCGCCTGACCACGTCACGCGCGCCCCGCCGCGGGACCCCCTTCTCACGCCGGGCTGCCCGGCGCACGCTGGCGCTTGCCGGGTGGCGTATCCTCGGCGATGTCCCCGATGAGCCCCGCTTCGTGCTGATCGTGGCCCCGCACACATCGAACTGGGACTTCGCGCTCTGTATCCTGGCGATGTTCGCCCTCGGGTTGCGCCTCAGCTGGCTTGGCAAGCACAGCATCTTCTTCTGGCCCGCCTCGCCAATCCTGCGCTGGCTTGGTGGTGAACCGATCGAGCGCGGCAGTTCGCTGGGCACGGTCGAGCAGGCGATCGCACGGTTCGCGGAGCGGCCGCAGTGGGTGTTCGGGCTGGCTCCCGAGGGAACGCGGAAACGAACCGATGGCTGGAAGAGCGGCTACTATCGCGTTGCCGTCGGTGCCGGCGTTCCCATTGTCCCGGTGGCACTCGATTACCAGCAGCGTGTGGTGGCGGTCGACGCGCCATTCTGGCCCACGGGCGACTACGAGCGCGACAGCCTGCGGCTGCGCCGGGGGTTCCGCGCAGAGATGGCGCGCCACCCGGACCGGTTCGCGCCGCTGACCGAATCGCGGGATTTGCTTCACTAGCGAACCAAGTCGGGGCGCTTCCGGAATCTGCCGCCTGCTGCGATTGTTGAGCCTCCCCCCACAACCGCCTGAAGCTGGAGTCTCGATGCCGCTGCGTCTCGGTCCGCTCGCGCTCGTGCTCTCTCTCGCCACACTCGCCGCCGGCTTGCCCGCTCGACGCACGGATGCGCGCGTCGTCGCCAACGACAACCGCGTGCCAGCGGGCGTGCTGCACGCCGATACCCTTCGGATCAGCCTGGTCCTGCAGCAGGCCGAGTGGTATCCCGAGGCGGAGGATGGGCCGCACGTCACGGTGGAAGCATTTGGCGAAGCGGGAAAGGTGCCGAACATACCGGCACCGCTGATCCGGGTCCGGGCGGGGACGGTCGTGCGCGCCACGGTCCGGAATGCGCTGTCGGATTCCACCGCCCACATCCTCGGACTGGGCCGTCATCCCATCGCGGTGACCGACACCCTGCACGTGGCGCCGGGCGACTCGGTCACCGTGACCTTCCTGGCGGGGGAACCAGGGACGTACCAGTATCGCGCGCGAATCGGGAACCCGACGGAGAAGCGCGGCAACGCTGAACACACGACGGCGGGCGGCGCGTTTATCGTGGACCCCGTCGGTGGTTCACCACCCGATCGCATCTTCGTGCTCAACATCATCAATTACGACATTGATTCCACGCACTTCAAGGAAGCGCTCGGCATCAACGGAAAGTCCTGGCCCTACACCGAGCGCGTTGCGATGACGGTGGGCGATTCGTTGCACTGGCGAATCGTGAATTCCACCATTCGCGGCCACCCGATGCACCTGCACGGCTTCTATTTCCGGACCACGGCCAAGGGCAACGGCCTCACCACTCGTGTCATCCCGCCCGCGCAGCAGGAACTCGAGGTGACCGACAGCTACGCGCCGTGGGGCACACGGGATATCAGCTGGTCACCGGACCGCCCGGGTAACTGGCTCTTCCATTGTCACCTCTCGTATCACGTCATCCCGGACGCGCGACTCGACAAGGACCCGGCCGACGATCATCAGACGCACTCGCCCGACCCGATGGTGCATATGGCTGGCCTCGTGGTCGGGCTGAGCGTGGCGCCGAAGCCGGGCACTGCGGAACCCGCTCCGGGCAAGCCTCGCCAGCTCGAGCTCTACTTCCAGCAGGGCGGGCCGCGTGGGCGGATGCACGCGACCTTCAGCTATATCCTCCAGCGCGGGGCCACGCCGCCCGCCGTGGACTCGGTCGAGATTCCCGGCAGCCCCCTGCTCCTCACGCGCGGCATCCCGGTGGATGTGCGCGTGCACAATCGCACCCTCCAGCCCGGCGGTGTGCACTGGCACGGCGTCGAACTGCTGAGCTGGTCGGATGGCGTGGTGGGCTGGAGCAGCAAGGGCACGGCGCTGGCGCCGCCGATCCTCCCTGGTGAAACCTTCACGGCGCACCTGCTGCTTCCGCGCGCCGGAACATTCATCTATCACACGCATATGAACGACATCGAACAGGTCACCGGCGGAGCGGCCGGGGCGATTGTGGTGACCGAGCCTGGCGCGCCGTTCAACCCCGCTCGTGATCACATCTACACCACGCTCTGGCACGGCGAGACCGCCAATCAGGGGCTGCTGATCAACGGGGATTCCACCACGTCGCCCGTGCTCGTGCTCGCGCCCGGCGTGACCCACCGCTTCCGCTTCATCAACATCGGACCCGCGGGAATCGTCAGCTACACCTTGCGCCGCGATACCACGGTCACGACCTGGCAGCGCCGCGCGAAGGATGGGGCCGATCTGCCGCTCCCCCTTCGCACGATGGTGCCCGCCCGTTTCTCGCTCGATGTGGGTGAGACCATCGACTTCGAGTTCAATGCGCCTCGAGAGCCGGGCCATTATGAACTCGCTGCCGGCTTCAAGGGCGCCCCGATCGCCTGGCGGCAGGAGATTGTGGTGCAATGAGGGCGCTCCCCTAGCGCAGCACCTCGCTGAGGGCGGCGAGGTGGGCGTCGGTCAGGCCGCCGGAGTCGTACATCGAAATCCCGCTCGCCCCGCCGTCGCGAGCCACCTGGACTGCGCGCTGCAAGTCGGCCGGCGGCAAGTCGGGCAGGTGCACGCCCGCGACGAGCGGCACCGATCGAGGCAGCGCGGCCACACCCTCTGCCGCACCGCGGCCGATCCATTCAATGGTCTCCCGGTGGAAGCTGTGGTAGAGCATCGGGAAGACGAGGTCGAGCGGCCAGCGATCCCACGCCTGGCGAACTTCCTTGCGCGCGATGGTGGGGGTCGGAAAGACCGCCGCGGAAATGGCCTTCCCGCGGGCGTGCACCGTGCGCGCGAGACCGGTGACCAGTTGCGTGACCGAGTCATAGCGGAATTGCACCCAGTCGCGATTCGATGCCGGATCCTTGAGCCGGAGAGGATCCTTGCCGTGCTGCTGCCTGAAGGTGGCACGGCACACCTCGCAGTAGCAGAAGTCGTATTCCGGCATCTCGTGGTCCTGCACCAGCCCGTACTTTTCCCAGAGATTGCGCGGCAGGATGACGTCGGGGTGGCGGATGTAATCGAGGTGCACGGCATCGACACCCGGCGCCGCCGCCACTTCATCAACCACGCCGCGGAGATACTCCCGCACCGGCTCGCGCGTGGGGCAGAGCCACTGGTAGTAGCCCACATACGGTGGATGCGTGAGTGAACTCTCCCCCTTGCGGCTCACCGAAAACCACTCCGGGTGCTCGGCCTTCACCTTTGCATCGCCACTGCGATTCAGCGCCCAGGTCCAGCGATGGAGCGCCAGCCCCGCCGCGTGCGCCGCCTCGGCGTGAATTGCCGTGTCGCCGCCGCCCACCAGCACACCAGTCAGTCCAGCGTCGCGGAATCGCTGGTATTGCGCCCGCCAGCCCGCGAGGTCGGTGGCGCCGCCGCCGTGCACCCAGGTCCACGCCGAAAACGGCTCGGATTCGCCGAAGGCAAGCTTCGGCAGCAATACGCTCGCGGCCGCACTCGCGCCGGCCACCCGGAGAAATTCCCTGCGCTCGATTGGATTCATCGGAATGTCACCACTCCCCACCGTTCCGGTGCGTGCATATTGATCTCCCCCTGTGGTGACCAGACCCAGTTGTGCTCGGGATGTGCTGTTCCAGCAGGTGCGGGGCGCTTGGCGTAGCGGCCATCCACCACCTCAAGATCCCATTCCACTCGCGAGAAATTGACTCGCCAGCGATCGCCCCGTTTCGGTGGCACCAGGGTGCGGCCGCCGTCGCTGAATGCCTGCCAGGGAATCGCCACCTCCACGGTCCAGCCACCGTCACGATCGCGCGGATCGTTCAGCGTTCCCTCAAGCCCAACGGCGGATCGCAGGCCGACGATATCCCAGGAATTGTCACCGTGACCGCCGTCGCGGTAGGGCTTTTCGAGGAACAGGTCCCAGGGCGTGTTCAGCGCGTTGAGCTCGAGCTCGAAATAGCGCAGCCCGTCGCCATCGGGATCGACGAAGAGCTCGATGTCGTTGTCGTGGTAGATCACCGCGTCGCGCTGGGTAAGCGTCGCCCAGAGATCGGGCTCATCCAGCGCGACCGCGACGTAAAGAAAGCGTGTGTCCCAGGCCAGTTTGAACCGGGTGGCCCAAGTGGGCCTCGGGCGAAGCTCGCCCTCGATGTCGACGAAGGGCTCGCTCCACCGCGCCTGTGCCCAGATCGGGTCGCCCAGCCGTCCATCAATCACGGGCGGGGTCGTGACGAAGCTGGAGGCATAGCTCCGGACTCCCGCTGGAGCCGGCGATGCGGCCGGACCGGCGGGCCAGCAGCCCATCAGGGCGACCAGGAAGGCCATCTGGCGACGTGGCATAGCCTTAAGGAAGCTCCCTCAGGCGATTTCTGCCAATCCGGCAGGCAATCCCGGTATGCCGCTTGCCCCTTCCAGCGCTGATCGTAGCGACCATCGGCCAGAACGGCCCCGTCGGCGAAATTCAGGAGAAGAACTCATTATGGCATCGAAAATCATCGGGATCGACCTGGGAACCACCAACTCCGTGGTGTCCGTGATGGAGGGTGGTGACCCGGTCGTGATTCCTAACGCCGAGGGCGGGCGCACCACGCCGTCGGTTGTGGCGTTCACCAAGGACGGCGAGCGGCTGGTGGGTCAGGTCGCGAAGCGGCAGGCCGTCACCAACCCCAAGCAGACCATCTTCTCGATCAAGCGCTTTATGGGCCGCCGGCTCGACGAGATCAAGGACGAGATGAAGCGGGTTCCGTACGTGGTCGAATCCGGCCCGAACGGCCTCGCCTCGGTCGAGATCGCCAGCAAGAAGTACACGCCGCCCGAGATCTCGGCGATGATCCTCCAGAAGATGAAGCAGACCGCAGAAGACTACCTCGGCCATACGGTCGACAAGGCAGTCATTACCGTGCCGGCCTACTTCAACGACGCCCAGCGCCAAGCCACCAAGGATGCCGGCAAGATCGCCGGCCTTGAGGTGCTCCGGATCATCAATGAGCCGACCGCGGCCGCACTGGCGTATGGTCTCGAGAAAAAGAAGGACGAGAAGATCGCGGTGTTCGACCTCGGCGGCGGCACCTACGACATCTCGGTGCTTGAGCTGGCCGACGGCGTCTTCGAGGTGAAGTCCACCAACGGCGACACGCACCTGGGCGGCGACGACTTCGACGAGCGGCTGATCGACTGGCTGGTGTCGGAGTTCAAGAAGGATCAGGGCATCGACCTCTCCAAGGACCCGATGGCACTCCAGCGCCTCAAGGAGGCCGCGGAAAAGGCTAAGATGGAGCTGTCGAGCACCACGCAGACCGACATCAACCTGCCGTTCATCACGGCCGATGCGTCGGGACCGAAGCATCTCAACCTGACGCTCACGCGCGCCAAGTTCGAGCAACTCTGCGACGACCTGATTCAGCGCACGATGCCCCCGATGGAGCAGGCATTGAAGGACGCCGGGCTCAAGCCGGGCGACATCGACGAGATCATTCTCGTCGGCGGGTCGACGCGCATTCCGAAGATCCAGGAGATCGTCAAGACCTTCTTCGGCAAGGAGCCCAACCGCTCCGTGAACCCCGACGAAGTGGTGGCGATCGGCGCGGCCATCCAGGGCGGTGTGCTCGGCGGCGAGGTGAAGGATGTCCTGCTGCTCGACGTCACTCCGCTTTCGCTCGGCATCGAGACGCTGGGCGGCGTGACCACGGTCCTCATCCCGCGGAACACCACCATCCCGACCAAGAAGTCGGAAACGTTCAGCACGGCCGAGGACAACCAGACCACGGTCGAGATCCACGTGTTGCAGGGTGAACGGCAGATGGCCCAGGACAACCGGACCATCGGCAAGTTCCAGCTCACCGGCATCCCGCCCGCTCCGCGTGGAATGCCGCAGGTCGAGGTCACCTTCGACATCGACGCGAACGGCATCCTCCACGTCTCGGCCAAGGACAAGGCGAGCGGCAAGGAGCAGAAGATCCGGATCGAGGCCTCCAGCGGCCTCTCGGACGCAGAGATCGACAAGATGGTCAAGCAGGCCGAGGCCAACGCCAAGGACGACCAGGAGCGCCGGGACCAGATCGAGGCCCGGAACCACCTCGACGGACTGGTCTACAAGGTCGAGAAGGACTCGAAGGAGTGGGTCGACCGGCTTGCGGCCGACGTGAAGGAACGGCTCGACAAGGCTGTGGAGACGGGCAAGGAAGCCCTCCGCACGGGCGACACGGAGAAGATCCGTTCGGCGCTCGACGAGCTCAATGTGGCCTACTCGGCCGCGGGCGCGTCGCTGTACCAGAACGCATCGAGCGCCGAAGCCGAAGCCCCGGCAGGCGCCGAGGCGGGCAGCCCGGGAGCGGCGAAGGACGACGCGGTCGAAGCCGACTACGAAATCGTCGACGAGCCGCCGAAGGAGTAGCCCCGCGAAGGCGGGGCGCACCGGCGATCCGCGACGGAAACTTGTCGCGGTGCATCAGGGTATTATGCAGACGATGCGGGCCGGCCACCGACCGGTGGCCGGCCGCGCCAGATGACCTCTCAGGATCAGGACCAATGTCCACGCATTCTCGTAACTGGCTCAAGTTTGGTGCCCTGGTGGCACTTGCCTTTGTTCTCGGACTCTTCTTCGCGGGGCTGCTGAACTTCCCCCGCAACGGCCTCGCCCAGGACACCCGCGGTGGGCCGCGCGCACCGATTCTCAAGGTCGACGCTCCTCACATTCCGGAGGCGCGGCCCCTGGCCGAACTGAGCGATGCCTATGCGGCGATCGCCGAAGCAGTCCGGCCGTCGGTGGTGTTCATTCAGTCGGAGCGCGAAGAGGCGCCGCAAGCGGCCGCAATGCCGCGCAACATTCCCCCCGACCTGCAGAAGTTCTTCCGTCAGCCCGAGGAGAATCAGATCGACCGCAGCAGCGGGTCGGGCTTCATTGTCTCCTCTGATGGCTACATCCTCACCAACAATCACGTGGTCGAGGGCGCCAGCAAGGTGCGAGTCCGGCTGCTCGACGGGCGGACATTCATCGCGCGCATCATCGGCACCGACAAGGACACCGACATTGGCGTGCTGAAGATCGACGCGACCGGGCTGACTCCCGCCGCGCTGGGCGAGTCGGACAAGGTGCGCGTCGGCGAGTGGGTGCTGGCGATCGGCAATCCGCTCGGCGAAGACCTCACCTTCTCGGTCACGCAGGGCATCGTGAGCGCCAAGGGCCGCGGAACGCTGAACCTCAGCGAGCCGGGCACGCCGCGGCGCCGTGGCGAAATCCAGGACTTCATCCAGACCGACGCCGCCATCAACCGCGGCAACTCGGGCGGGCCGCTGATGAATGTCCGTGGCGAAGTCATCGGCATCAACTCGGCCATTGCCTCCTTCACGGGCTTCTATTCGGGCTACGCCTTCGCCGTGCCGATTGACCTGGCGCGCAAGGTGATGACCCAGATCATCGCGCACGGCAAGGTGGTCCGCGCGGGTCTCGACGTGATCGTCGAAACCGCGGATGTCGAAGACGCCGAATACCTCGGCCTCGACGCGATCTCGGGCGTGAAGATCAGCGACTTCGGCTCGCCAGCCTCGCCGGCCAAGGCCGCAGGGCTGCTCCCGGGCGACGTGATCGTGGCCATTGACGGCGAACCGGTGAAGTACGTGGCCCAGCTGCAGCAGCTGGTGGGCTTCCGCGAACCCGGCACGACGGTGCGCGTCGAAGCGGTTCGCAAGGGCGGGCGCAAGGAGTTTGCCGTCCGGCTCAACGCGGTGAATGTCGACAACGATGCCGACACGGTCACCACGGCCACGCGTCCGGCGGCACCCACGCCCGGCGCGAATCTCTTCAAGAACCGCCTTGGCATTGCGGTCGAGCCGCTCACACCCGGGCTCGCCTCGCAGCTCCAGCTTCCGACGACCACGAAGGGCCTGATGGTGCGGAGCATCGCGCCGGGTGCGCCGGCCGAAGAGAAGCTCGTGCCGATCGGCACGCCCCAGATGTACACCGACGTGATCACCGAGGTGGAGGGGAAGCCGGTTCGCACCGAGGCCGAACTGCGATCGGCCCTGAACGAAGCGCAGCACAACATTGCGACGCTCACGATCATCAACGCCGGCAGCGCACCGTTCACGCGCGTCGTCCGGGTGCGGCTGACCAACCGCTAGCACTCCGTGCGGATGTGACGACGCCCGCTGGCCATCGTGGCCAGCGGGCGTCGTGCATTCAGCGGAACACGGTCGTGCCTATTTCGGCGGCACCGGGATCGCCAGCGTATCGGCGAGCTTGTCCCACGCGCGCCAACCCCAGGCGACCACGTGGTTGTCCGTGAGCACAACCGGGGAGAGCTTGCGCCACTCGATCGAGTCCGTGGTCGCGACGTCGTCCTTGGCATAGAGGCGAACCTCCCACTGCCGGCCGGCGGTGAGATAGGTCAGCGTCCGGTGCGGGGTGTCGGTCTTCATCACCATAGCGACGGAATCGCCTGGCATCCGGAGTGTGAGCTTCGTGAGGCGCTGGTCACCGCAGGCTGACAGGGTGGCCACCGCCAGCAGGGCCGCACCGGCCCGGATCGTCCATCCACTCATTGCGAGCATTCCTGTGAAACGGGGAGTCGTGTTTGCCCGGCAGGTGCCGGACCAGGACGGAAGATAGTAACGGGGAGACCACCGACGTTAGCTTTTCTGGGGGGTGAGGTTGTCATCCTGAGCAGCCCGCCCCCCGGCAGTTGCGGGGAAGGCGGCGGAGCCGCCGAAGTCGAAGGAGCTGCTCTCCTCATACACCTGGCACCCGCGAGCGTGGCGAAACTGGTAGACGCGCAGGATTTAGGATCCTGTGGGGCAACCCATCCCGGTTCGAGTCCGGGCGCTCG
>JAZJZU010000075.1:2035-13756 GCA_040389605.1 Gemmatimonadota bacterium | reverse complement strand
GGATGTCGTTCAACTGGAGCACGAGATGAAACCGGGTACGCGATTCACTCTGGGCGCCGTGGTGATCGTCGGCAGTGTCGCCCTGTTGATCTCGGAAGGGATCAAGGCCACGGGCACCTATTTCCTCACTCCCACACAACTGGTTGAACGAACGGCGACCGACCCCTCGTTCCACGATGTCGGGCTGAAGGTGAGCGCGAAGGTCGTGCGCGGTTCCATCAGCCGCGATGTCGCGGCACGCCGGGTCGACTTCCGCATCAGCGATGGTGCCCAGACTTTCCCGGTGACCTACGTGGGGGATGTGCCCGACACCTTCACCGATGCCAATGACATCGATGTGGTGGTCGAAGGAAAGTTCGGCCGCGACGGTGTCTTCCACGCGACCGACGTGATCGCCAAGTGCGGCTCGCGCTACGAAGCCGTCTGGGACGCTCAAGGCAAGAGGGCCTGACCCGCCTATGACACTGCTCGGGTCGTTTGCACTCTGGGCCGCTTTCCTGCTGGGTCTCTGGAGCGCGCTCCTCGCGTTCTTCGGGCGCTGGCAGGAGCGACCGGCGCTCGCGCTCTCCATCACTCGCGCAACCTACGCCATCGCAGGCGCGCTGCTGGTCGCCTCTGCGGCGCTCTGGAAAGGCATCTTCACCCACGACTTCAATATCGAGTACGTGGCCTCGTACACCTCGCGCAACCTGCCACAGTACTACCTGATCTCGGCCTTCTGGGCCGGACAGAAGGGCTCACTGCTCTTCTGGGCCGTCGTGCTGGGCATCTTCGGCGCGTTGGCGCAGGCGCTCTCCTCGTCGCGCCACAAGAACCTGCTGCCGTATGTGGCCGGCGTGACCTCGCTGGTCGTGGCGTTCTTCGTCTCGGTGATGCTCTTTGGTGAGCACGCCAATCCGTTCGAACGACTCGCCTTCACGCCGCCCGATGGGCGCGGCCTGAACCCGCAGCTGCAGAATCCGGGGATGGTGATGCATCCCCCGATGCTCTATCTCGGCTACATCTCGCTCACGGTGCCGTTCGCTTTCGCGATCGCAGCCCTGCTCGCGCGCTCGCTCGACGCCGGCTGGATCGTGGCGATGCGCAAGTGGGCGCTCGCGTCCTGGCTTTTCCTGTCGGTGGGCATCACCATCGGGATGTGGTGGGCCTACGTGGAACTCGGCTGGGGCGGGGTCTGGGCCTGGGATCCGGTGGAGAATGCCTCCTTCCATCCGTGGCTGACCCTGACGGCGTTCCTGCACTCGGTGATGATCCAGGAAAAACGCGGGATGCTCAAGCGATGGAATCTCTCGCTGATGCTTGGCACCTATCTGCTCTCGATCTTCGGGACCTTCATTACCCGGTCGGGTGTTATTGCCTCGGTGCATTCCTTCACCCAGTCCGATGTCGGTGCCTTCTTCCTCGCCTTCCTGCTGATCACGGCCATCGTGTCGGGAACCCTGCTCTACACACGCTGGCCGGCGTTGCAGGCCGATGTGCAGCTGGAATCGCTGGTGAGCCGCGAGTCGGCCTTCCTGTTCAACAACCTCGCGCTGGTGGGTATCGCGTTCTCGGTGCTCTGGGGAACCCTCTTCCCGATCATTTCCGAGGCGATCCGCGGCACGAAGATCACGGTCGGCCCACCGTTCTTCAATCGCGTGAACGTGCCGCTCGGGCTCTTCCTGCTCTTCCTCACCGGGGTTGGACCACTGATCGCGTGGCGAAAGGCCTCCGCCGCCAACCTCCGCCGGCAGTTCATCGTGCCTGGCGTCGCCTTCGGCCTGACCGCTGTGGTGCTGCTGCTGATGGGGATGCGCGACGTCTATCCGCTGATGTCGCTCTCGCTCGCCGGGTTCGTGGTGGGCACCGTGACACAGGAGTTCTATCGCGGCATCCGGGCACGGATGGCGATGTACAGCGAGTCGATTCCGGTGGCGCTCGTGAACCTCGTCGGGCGGAATCGCCGGCGGTATGGCGGCTATATCGTCCATATCGGGATCGTCGTCTACTTCGTGGCATTCACGGGCCTCGCCTTCAAGGTGAAGACCACGGCGGAATTGCTGCCGGGCCAGACCGCCACGATCCGCTCGCCATTTGGCTATGACTACAAGCTCACCCATCTGGGCGTGTCGCAGTATTCGGCGCTCAACCGCCGGGTGTCGGCTGCCACGCTGCAGGTGACTCGCGCGGGGAAGCCGCTGGGCACCATCACATCGGAGAAGCGGCAGCACGTCGATTCCTTCGGCAATCCGACGTTCGAGCCCTCGACGGAAGTGGGCATTCACAGCGACCTGCGCGAAGACCTCTATGTGGTCTATGCCGGTTCCCCCGATGGCACCGAGCGGGCCAACTTTACGATCCTCGTGAATCCGCTGGTGATCTGGTTCTGGATCGGTGGCGCGATTCTCGTCTTTGGCGGCGTGATCACGATGTGGCCCGGAGGAGCGCAGGTGCGCACTGTGCGTCGGCGCGCTGCCCCGCAGGCCGGCTACGCCGTGCCGCTGCAAGGAGTGGCTGAATGACTTTTTCACGCCGGGAAATGCTCCGGTTGTCTGCCCTGATGGCGGTCCCGATGTCGTTGCCACGGGCACAGGATACGATGAAGGTGCTCCCCGCCGATTCCGTGGCCGCGGCCGATCGCCTCGCGGAGCCGTGGCTGGTCGGGCGGCCGCAGGCCGAAATCACCGCGATGGACAACGATCCCACCGTGGTGGGAATCGAACGCCGGCTGCGCTGCACCTGCGGCTGTACCCTCGACATCTACACCTGCCGCACGACCGACTTTTCCTGCACCTATTCACCCGCGTTGCACAAGGAAATTCTCGCGATGGTGCTGGCGAAGCAGACGCCGGACCAGATCATCGCCAGCTTTGTGGCGCGCGAGGGCGAGAAGATGCTGATGGCACCCGCGGCATCGGGTTTCAATCTCGCGGGCTACCTCGTGCCTGGGCTCGCGATCGCCTCGGTGGGGCTGGGACTGGTCGCGTGGCTGTCGCGGCGACGGGCGGCGGTCGCCGTCGCATCCGCCGGCGCCCCCTCGGCACCAGCATCACCGGCCGAGGCGGACCCGGCTGCCCTGGAACGACTGCAGCGGGCGCTCGATGAGGTCGACTCGTGATCCTGTTCGAGGCATTGGCAGCCGGGGTGGTGGGTGTCGCACTGCTCTGGCTGGTGTTGCAGCCACTGGTACTGCCCGGCGTGGTCGTGGCGAGTCCGGCTGAGCTTCCGGATCCCGAGGAAACTCCTCGGGGGCAGGCCCTGCTGGCGCTCAAGGAGATCGAGTTCGATCGCGCCACGGGCAAACTCTCCGACGAGGATTACGCTGCCCTCCACACTCGCTACACCGCCAGCGCCCTCGCGGCACTCGCGGCAGCACCCGGGGCGGAAGACCGGGTCGAAGCGATGATCGCGGAGCACGCGGCACAACTCGACGGCCCCAGCTTCTGCAGCGCGTGTGGCACGAGGCTCCCCGCAGGCGCGCGCTTCTGCCCGCAATGCCGGGCCGTCGTGCACTGAGGCGAGCGACACAGCGCGCGTCGCCCGCCTCACTCAGGTCAGCAGTCAGTGCACCGATAGCGTCGTGAACCATCCCGTGGTCCGGGTGCCGTCGGTCTTGAGCACCCAGTTGGCCCCTCCCGGCGACACTCCCACCACACTCCCTTCGACCGCTGTTCCGATGAGATCATCTGCGGTGGTGATGACATTCCGGACGGCCTTCAGGAGTGCGAACACCGACGGTGCCGCCTTGATCCCGCGATACAGCCACGGTTCCACCTTGCCGCTCGTCACCGACTTGTAGGCGGCATCGACCGCAGCGAGCAGCGTGCTGACCCGGCTCGCATCGACGCGCGGAA
Source organism: Gemmatimonadota bacterium (assembly GCA_040389605.1). GTDB lineage: Bacteria > Gemmatimonadota > Gemmatimonadetes > Gemmatimonadales > GWC2-71-9 > Palsa-1233. Next base: position 9,923 of record JAZJZU010000075.1, on the reverse strand, counting down.
CGCACGCTTCATCGTCGTCTTCATAGGCAACAATCCGCACCGGCGACCCGGGATGCTGGCGGTCGTAGTTGGCGCGATCGCTCTCCGTGAGCAGCATCGCCGAGCCCGTCCAGTCGAGATCGTTCTGGTCCCAGGTGTAGCTGCCGCCAGCGTGCTCGCCGGTGCAGGCGAGCTGCACCGCCTCGCCGCCGTCACCCACGCCATAGACGTGGTACTCATACTCCGGCTTTCCCTTGATCCAGCTCTCGTAGGAATCCTCGAAGTGGCTCTGGGTGAGTACCAGCCCGGGCGTGACACTGGCCGTCGTGCCTCCGCCGCCGCTTCCTCCCCCACCGCCATCCGACGGATAGCAGATGTCGTAGCACGCCATCGCAAGTTCGGGGCGTCCGTTCGTGAAGTCCGTTTCCTGGGGCACCACCGCGATGACTGGCGTGGCGGGCGGTGTATCGGGCGAAAGAATGGTGCGCCGGCCGGAGGCATCGAAGGCCACCGGGGCATCGCCATCGGCTTCCTGCGTTGCCACGAGATACTCGGCGCTCCCGTGCCAGGTGGCCCGTTGTGCCGCGACCGGCAGGTAGATCTCGAGATGCCGCGCAGCCGTCAAGTCGGCGACCAGGTCGGCAGCGCTCACGGCGCCACTGCGCGCGAGTGCAGCGAGCAATGCCCCGTCATCGGCCCGCACGAGGGCCTGGAACTGGAGCTTGCCCTCCGGCGCGTGTGATCGCTCGAGCCGACGCGCGAGCGTGGCGCGGGTCGATGGATCGGCCAGCGCCATCGCGAGGTGATGCGCGAGTCGTTCGCGCGGAGTGCGCGCCACGAGGCTGCTCGGTGCGGCGCTGTTGATGGAGGGTGCACTGGGCACGGTGGGGGTGTCGTGGTCGGCACAGGCACCGAGCAGCACCAGGATAGTGAGGCAGGACAGGCGGCGAGACATCGGATCCTCCCGGGGAAAACGGCGAACCGCGACTCGGCGGGATGCCGGTCGCGGTCGTCAAGGTCGGGAGGGATTTGTGGTTGCCGAGTGTTCCCGGAGTGCGGGCGGGGACAGGATCGTGCGTCAGGCCTCGAGTTGGAGCAATCGCGCGCGCGCAAGCCGCATCGGGATCACACCGGCGGCAGTACAGGCCACCGCCACGCCGGCAAGGAGCGCCCAGCCGCCCAGGTTCGGCCCAAGCCCTCCGGTGCCGTTCTGCGCGGCGCGCAGGTGCTGAATGACGGGTGTCGCTTCCACCACGATCACGCCCGCGAGCAGCGCGATGGCGAGCAGCATGAAGACCAGGCCGCCGAAGGAGGTGGGAATCTGCGCGGCGTTCTCGCTGTCGAATTGCGGGTAGAGGGTGCCGATGCCGAGGGCCAGCCCACCAATCGCCAGTGTGTAGGCGAGCACGGTCCCGACGCTCACGAACATCATGAACGGGCTGGCCCGGAGCTGGAGATTGGTCGTGATGGTGAGCCCGAGCGCGAGCACCAGCAGCGGCAGGACGCCTACGAGGTACTTGCTGCGCAGCATTGCGGCCGGATCGAGCGGTGAGGAGCGCAGCAGCCAGAGCTGGCGGCCCTCAAGCGAGACGCTCGGGAAGATGAATCGTGCCGCCACGGCCGCGATCACGAAGCCCGCGAGCCCCTGATTGAGGAACACGATCAGGGTCACCAGGAAGATCGGTACCTGTTCGCCCGTGAAGAGCGGCAGCGCTCTGATATTGAACAGGTACACGAGCACGAGCACCGCCAGCAGGATCAACTGGCTCCACTGTGTGCTGTCGCGGAAGAAGAGCCGCAGGTCCTTGAGGATGAACTCGCGCCGCATCGGCGACATCCCGCGCAGCATCCGCCTGGCGATGCCGTCCCAGCGCGCGCCCCGGACAAATTCTTCCGCCCCTTCCTGCGCCCGGGCGAATCCGCTGGTATAGAGCCGGCGGTGCAGTGAGGCGCCCATCACGACAAAGGCGCCCGCGGTGGTCCAGAGCAGGGCAATCGGCAACGGATCGGCCACGTGAGTGAGCCAGTTCATCAGCATACTGCTGGCCCATTCGCTAGGCAGCAGCACCGAGCTTGGCGTGCGCAGCACCGCAATGAAGTCGACCAGCGACTGGAATCCTTCCGGACGCGCGAGCTGTTCGGGTCGAAGCACGCGCAAGGCGACGACCAGTGCGCCCGCCGTGACGATGGTCACGAGGCCCAGCAGGTCACGCGTCCGTCGTGCGGGAAAGATGTTGACCAGTACAAGGGTGATGGCCGAGCCGATCACGCCGGGAATGATGAAGAGCGGAAGCAACGCACCGAGGGCCACGATTGGAAAGAGCCAGCCACCGCCCCACGCCACGCTGTAGGCGGCGAGCAGCGGGATCGAGAGCAGCGCGACCATCCAGGAGGAGTGGACCACCGTCTCGCCCAGCTTGACCAGGTAGAATCGCCCCCAGTCGAGCGGGGCGGCGACCAGCATATCGAGGTCCTTCGCGAGGAAGAACGTCGACAACGACGAGACCAGGTTCGAGAGCAGCAGGATCGAAATGAACGAGAGGAAGGCCATTCCGAGCAGCTTGCCGGCGAGCAGCGTCCCGATTTCCGGCACCGCCTTGAAGTAGGCCACCACTCGCCACGAGATGGCGAACGCGGCCGCAAAGAAGAGCAGCCCGGCAATCAGGAGCAGGGGGCCGCGCCCGCGTGGCGTGGTGCCCGGTTGCTTGCGAAGCCGCGCCAGCGCACTCCGCCACTTGGGCGAGGTGAGCGTCGCGAACGCTGGCTGCCGCGGGCGCCGCGCTTCAGCCAAGGATGGCATCGAGATCGTGGCTCACGTGCGCGCCGGTGAGTCGGAGGAAGAGCTCCTCGAGACCTGCACCTTCGGACGCTGCTTCACGGCGGAGATCGTCGAGAGTGCCACAGGCCACCATTTCACCCTGGCGGATGATGCCAATGCGGTCGCACCAACCCTCCACGATCTCGAGCGTGTGCGTGCTCATCAGCACGGTGCCGCCACGATCCACGAACCGGCGGAAGAGCGACTTGAGCAGTCGCGCGCTGCGCGGGTCGAGGCCGACCATGGGTTCGTCGACCACGATCACGTCGGGGCGATGCACCAGGGCACTCGAGATGATGAGCTTCTGTCGCATCCCGTGACTGTAGGATTCGGTGAGTTCGTGCTTCCAGCGATCGAGTTCGAACAGGGTGAGCAGTTCGTCGATCCGCTTCTCGAGGTCGGGCCCCTCCTCGCCGTACAACGCAGCAGTGAAGCGCAGGAACTCGGCCCCGGTGAGCTTGTCGTACACGAAGGGCCGGTCGGGAATGAATCCCATCTTCGCCTTCGCGGCCATCGGGTCGCGCAGCAGGTCAACGCCGCCGATCTCGATGCTGCCCGCCGTGGGCGCAAGGATGCCGGCGATCATCCGCATCGTGGTGGTCTTCCCGGCGCCGTTCGGTCCGAGGAAGCCGAAGAGCTCGCCGCGGGGGATCGTCAGGTCGATCCCGTTCACGGCGACGAACGTGCCGTACTCCTTCACTACGCCGCGGAGCCGGATCACGGCGCCTCCGTCGAATCGAGAGAAGTAAACCGCGCCTGCGCGATCGAGGCCCGGAGATCATCAGGATGGCTCGATCCGGCAAACGCGAGGCGGATCAGACCGGTTCCGGCCCTGGCCCGACCAAACACGGGATCGACAGCCACCCAGTTGTTGCTCACCGGTTCCCGGATTTCGGCCCACGCGTGGGTCAGCAACGAATCTCCACGCGGAAGCACTCCGATCACATACCGGGCATCGACGCCGGCCGCGCGTGCAATCGCAACGTACAGCCGGGCCAGCCCGTCCGGTCGGCCACGGTGCGCGCGGAGGGTTCCGACGGCGTCCTCGGCGGCCGCAGCCGAAGTATCGACCGATGCGAGCCGGGGAATTTCCTGCGCGAGCCTCGCAAGTGCGGCTTCGTCCGGGCTGGTCCCGAGGAGCCGGGCCGCCTCGGCGCGAATCCCGGGCGCCTCCTCCTGCGCCAGCGGGTCGAAGCCGCGATCGGCGCGTTGACTCCGCGGCTGCCGGTCCACCGTGGCTGCCACACGCATCACGCCGGCGAGGAGCGATTGCCTGCCACCGCTGAGCATCACGAGCAGCGACCCACTCACCGGCTCGCCATCGCGTCGGCTGATCCGGAAACGCTGTTCCGTCGTGGTCGTGTCGGGGGTGCCCGCGGGCCCCGCCAACGGTGCAATCCGGCCCAGCGCCACCCGGATCGTCCCCTCTCGCAAACGCGCCGCGCGCCGGAAGGCCTGAACGGCGAGATCGAAATCCGAACGCACCCAGTGTACGCCGAGCGGCCACTCCAACCCAGCGATTCCACCCCGACGATCGACCCAGAGCCGATGCGGTCCGATCGGAGCATTCACCCGGACCTCGGTCACGGCAACCGAGTCACGATGCGCGGCGGTGAAGAGGCCTGTCGCAGGATCCAGCGCCGCGCTGTCGGCGAATACCACCATCGAGTCGCGCCCGACCTGAAAGGTGGTCGCTGCCGCGGCGGGCGGCCATCCAGCAAACATCAGGAACTCGCGCGAGCGCCCGGCAGCGAGTCCGCCCGTGAGGGCGAGACGATACGGGGCCGAGCCGAGCGACTGCGCAGCCGTGGTGGTCGAGACCCGGCTCTCAAACTGCAACGTGTCGGCACGGTAGCCGACGGTGATCGTGTCGTGGCTGGGGGTGAGCGTCCACTGGTATTGCCTCTCGCCCAGCGAATAGCGCGAATGCATCTCCTGGATGCCGAGCGAAGCGCCGAGCCGGGTTTCGATCAGCCGGGTGGCGCGGAGCAGCCCCGTGGCCGCTGGGACCTCCATCGTGACCGTTTCGCGGACCCGGTAGCCTGGCGAGAGCGTGTCCAGTGTGATCCCCGCGCTGCCCACCTGCTCGGTGCCCGAGTAGACCGCAAACCAGCTTGCCGCCGGGGAAAGCCGCAATGACGCCTCATTGGAGAGATCGCCGGCCCCCGTCGGGCCGGCGGTCCGGATCCCCAGCAACGTGAGCGCGAGGGCCCAACAGGCCAGCACAGCCACGGCCGCGAGGGCGCGCGCGGAGGGTAGGCGAGACGACATAGCGGTCATCTCCAGCAAGGCTCGGGCCTCGGATGTGGGGTCCGCGTTGCTCGGCTCTTCCCTACCACCTTACCATTCAGGGCTATGGCCGAAGAGTTCCTCGTTGTTCGTGGTGCCCGCGAGCACAACCTCAAGAATGTCAGCGTCAGCCTCCCCAGGAACGCCCTGACCGTTTTCACCGGCCTCTCGGGGTCGGGGAAGTCCTCGCTCGCCTTCGACACCATCTATGCCGAGGGCCAGCGTCGCTACGTCGAATCTCTCTCGGCCTACGCGCGGCAGTTCCTCGGCCTGATGGAGAAGCCCGACGTTGATGCCATCGAGGGGCTCTCGCCCGCCATCTCGATCGAGCAGAAGACCACGGGCCAGAATCCGCGCTCGACCGTCGGCACCGTCACCGAAGTCTACGACTATATGCGCCTGCTCTGGGCGCGCGCCGGTGTGCCGCACTGCCCCAACGATGGCACGCCGATTACGCGTTCGAGCGCGGGTCAGATTGCCGACACTGTGCTGTCGTGGCCCGAGGGCACGAAGATCGAGGTGCTCGGCCCGATGGTCCGGGGCCGGAAGGGTGAATTCCGCGACCTCTTCGAGGACCTGCGCAAGCAGGGCTTCGTGCGCGTGCGCGTCGATGGTACCACCAGTGACCTCGCCGATGTGCCCACGCTCGCACGTCGCTCCAATCACGACATCGCCGTCGTGGTCGATCGCCTCGTGGTGCGCGCTGCCGATCGCGGTCGACTGGTCGACTCCATCGAGACCGCACTGCGCGTGGCCGATGGCGTGGCCGAAGTCGTCCGGCACCCGGGTGGCAAGAGCACGATGTTCTCGGAGCGCTTCGCCTGCCCGACCTGCGGGCTTTCCCTGCCCGAGCTCGAGCCCCGCCAGTTCTCGTTCAATTCACCGTTCGGGGCCTGTGCCGAGTGTCACGGCGTGGGAACGTCGCGCACGCCCAACGCGGAACTGGTTCTGGGTGATCACGGCATCTCGATTCTCGAGGGCGTCGTGCTCCCCTGGGGCGAACCGAGCGGCTACCTCCGCAAGGTGGTGCTGCCGACCCTCGCGCGTGTGTTCAAGTTCGATCCCGCGGCGCCGTGGCGGAAGCTGCCGGCATCGGTCCAGAAGATCCTGCTGTATGGGGCCCCGGGAAAGAAGATCACCTATGTGGCCGAGGGTGGCCGCGGGCGCGAAGTCGAGGGCGAGTGGGAGGGAATCCTCACCAACGTCGAGCGACGCTGGAAGGAATCGTCGAGTGATGCGGTGCGGGGCGATCTCGAAGGCTATATGATCGAGATGCCGTGCCCGGTCTGTCACGGGAAGCGCCTCAAGGCCGAGTCGCTTGCCGTGCTGATCGCAAAACAGAGCATTGGCGACGTGGTGGAACTCTCGGTCGATGATGCCGTGAAGTTCTTCGAGCGCATTCCGGTGGCACGCGGGAAGCCCGGTGCGGTCGATCCTGACATTGCGGGGCCCATCCTCAAGGAAGTGATCGAGCGACTCTCCTTCCTGCGGGATGTGGGGCTGGAATACCTCACCCTCGGGCGGGGCGCGGGGTCACTCTCTGGCGGCGAGGCCCAGCGTATCCGGCTCGCCACGCAGATTGGCTCACGGCTCGTGGGCGTGCTCTACATCCTCGATGAGCCGAGCATCGGGCTCCATCAGCGCGACAACGAGCGACTGCTCGAGACGCTGATGGGACTTCGCGACCTCGGCAACACCGTCATTGTCGTGGAACACGACGAAGACACCATTCGCGCCGCCGATCACATCGTCGACCTGGGCCCGCGCGCGGGACGGTTCGGTGGTGAGGTCGTGGCCGAAGGAACCATCGACGAGATCCTCAAGCACCCCGACTCCCTGACCGCGCGGTATCTCCGCGGCGAGCTCCGCATTCCGGTGCCAGCGGTGCGACGCCCGCGTGACCCGGCCAAGCGGCTGCGCGTGGTGGGTGCGCGCGAGAACAATCTCCGGAAGATCGATGTCGAGGTGCCCCTCGGGCTCTTCGTCGCGGTGACCGGTGTGTCGGGTTCCGGCAAGTCGACGCTGGTGACGGACATTCTCTATCAATCGCTGGCGCGCCACTTCTACCGGGCCAAGGTGCTCCCCGGGGCGCACACGCGGATTGAGGGGCTCGACCAGATCGACAAGGTGATCGAGATCGATCAGTCGCCCATCGGTCGGACGCCGCGCTCGAATCCCGCGACCTACTCCGGGCTCTTCACGCCCATCCGCGAACTCTTCACCCAGTTGCCCGAGGCCAAGATCCGCGGTTACGGGCCCGGTCGCTTCTCGTTCAACGTGAAGGGTGGCCGCTGCGAAGCCTGTCAGGGCGACGGCCTGGTGAAGATCGAGATGCACTTCCTCCCCGACGTCTATGTGCCCTGCGAGGTCTGCAAGGGGAAGCGCTACAATCGCGAGACCCTCGAGGTGCGCTACAAGGGGCGGAGCATCGCCGACGTGCTCGAGCTCACCGTTGAGGATGCGCTCGATTTCTTCTCGGCCCAGGGCCGCATTGCCGAGCGCCTCGAGCTCCTGAACGACGTCGGCCTCGGCTACCTCCACCTCGGCCAGCCGGCGACCACCCTGTCAGGCGGCGAGGCGCAACGGGTCAAGCTCGCGACCGAGCTCGCGAAGCGCGACACGGGCCGGACCCTCTACATCCTCGATGAGCCCACCACCGGATTGCATTTCGAGGACGTCCGGCTGCTGCTCGACGTGCTCCACCGGCTGGTGGAGAAGGGCAACAGCGTTGTGGTGATCGAACACAATCTCGACGTCATCAAGACGGCGGACTGGGTGATCGACCTGGGCCCCGAAGGCGGG
>JAZJZU010000075.1:0-2025 GCA_040389605.1 Gemmatimonadota bacterium | reverse complement strand
CGTGGAGGCCAGTCATACCGGGCGCTTCCTCACGCGAGCCCTCGCCAGCGGGTCGGCCTGACGCCCAATCGGCGCCGAACGCGCTACATTACCGCTATCCTCGTCAGGAGCTGCCAATGCTGCTCGACGCGATCCTCGACACGCTGCGTTATGCCAACGGACAGGAGCTTCCGGTCCGGCTGGTCCTTCGCGATGGCCGTGAGGTTCACGGGATTCCCGCGGTGGTCGATACCCATATCACTGCTCACGAAGTCTTCCTGCAGCCGCTGCACGACGACGGTACCGAAATCGGAATCTCGATCGAGGCCATCGAGTCGGCCGAACTGGTCTGAACCTTATGGTTTCTCTGCTCGACATCATCGGTCCGGTTATGGTCGGCCCGTCGTCTTCCCACACGGCCGGCGCCTGTCGACTCGGCCTGATCGCTCGTGCCCTCGTGGGTGGAACACCCGAGCTCGCGAAGATCGAGCTGCACGGCTCCTTCGCGCGCACCGGGACCGGGCACGGAACCGATCGCGCCATTGCCGGGGGGCTGCTTGGCTTCCTCCCCGATGATGAGCGGCTGCGCGAATCGCTCGAGGCCGCCGAGACCGCGGGGATGAAGATCACCTTCGAGAACGTCAAGCTGCGCGGCGATCACCATCCCAACACCACACGGATCACGGTAACGCGCGACGGCCGTACGGCCTCGATGGTTGGCTCCTCGCTCGGTGCGGGGCGGATTATGGTGACGGCCATCGATGGATTCCCGGTCGAGGTGACCGGCGCCTATCCGACGATGGTGGTGGTGGCCCACGACGAGCCCGGGATTGTGGCCAATGTGGCCACCGCGCTGTCGGAACAGAGCGTCAACCTCGCCACAATGCGCGTCTCCCGGCGCCAGAAGGGCGGCGACGCCATTCACGTCTACGAACTCGATTCGCCGCCAAGCGACGCTGCGGTGGAACGAATCCGTGCGCTGCGCGCGGTGAAGACCATTCGCGTCGTGGATCGGGTTTCCTGATGTACGAGTCACTGATTGATGCCGCCACCGATGCGACTGCCCAGGGGATCTCCCTCGGTGAGCTCGCGCTGCAGTCCGAGGTCTCCGAAGGCCTGCGCACGCGTGCCGAGGTCGAGCATTCGCTCGGTCGCGCACTCGAGGTGATGCGAGGTGCCGTGGAGCGCGGCCTCGTGGGTGATCTTTACAGCGTATCGGGCCTCGTGGGTGGCGATGCTGCGAAGATGGCCAATGCCAAGGGGCCGCTGAAGGGAACCGTGTTCACCGATGCGCTCGCCGCCGCACTGGCCGTGCAGGAGGTCAACGCGGCAATGGGGGTCATTGTCGCCGCCCCTACGGCGGGCGGGGCGGGGGTCCTGCCGGGAGTGTTGCTTGGACTCGCGAAGCATCACAACGTGACGGATGCCGACCTTGTCCGGGCGCTCGCCACCGCGGGACTCGTGGGGGCGGTGGTGGCAGTCCGCGCCTCGCTCTCCGGGGCCGAGGGTGGTTGCCAGGCAGAGACCGGTGCCGCGGCAGGAATGGCCGCCGCGGCGGGAGTCGAGATGCTCGGCGGCACGCCCTGGCAGGCGATCCACGCCGTCTCGGTCACGATGCAGGGCACGCTCGGCCTGGTGTGCGACCCACTCGGTGGCCTCGTGGAAGTCCCCTGCGTGTATCGCAACGCGACCGGAGCGGCGATGGCCCTCGCAGGGATTGAAATGGCGCTCGCCGGGGTGGAGTTTCCGATCCCGGCCGACGAAGTGGTCGATACAATGGGCCAGATCGGGCGCGATATGGACGTCCGCTACCGGGAGACCGCAGGGGGCGGACTGGCCGCCACCCCCACGGGCCGGCGACTCGCCAAGGAGCGGCTGGTCCAGCTGAAGCCCCGCAAGGGGAGCTAGGCTACCGTTTCCGGCTGAAACATTCTGGACCGCGCCCCCGTAATTGGGGGCGTTCCCTCTATTCCGAGGCGCGCGCGTGGAAGACATCCTGGCCATCATCCTGATCGCAACCTCCCTGCCGTGGTGCATGGCCCACGA
>JAZJZU010000074.1:0-23906 GCA_040389605.1 Gemmatimonadota bacterium | reverse complement strand
TGCGGCCGAGCGGCTTTGGCGCCCCCGGAGCGAGGCTCCGCGTGGGAGGCCCGTGCGCACGGGCAACGCCCCTGCTGCGATGTCCCTGCGAGGGATCCCGCTGAGAGCACCCCTGTCTAAGTGGCACTGTGTTCTGTCGCTATGACGGAGCGCGTCCGTCGAACGCTGGCGACTTGGCAGACTCCGGCTGGCACGTCCGATGCCCCCTCAAGCGGTGTCGGCGGAGCAAGTACCCGCCGTGAATCGAACCACAGCATCCCCGGATGGGGAGGAGCTTGCCAGTATGATGCACCGTCACCAGTCGCCCCGCTTTGCCGGCCGCAACGGCTTCGCGCTCGAGCCCTCCATCGATCGTTTCTTTGCCCGGGCATTCGATGTCCCGGTCTGGAGTGGCGGCGCGGATGTGCAGGAGCTTGCCGATCAGGCCGTGATCACGCTCGACATTCCCGGCGTCAAGCCGGAGCAGCTCAAGGTCTCGGTTGAAAACCGCACGATTACCGTGGCGGTGGAGCGCGAAGGCCGCGGCAATTTCTCGCGCCAGTACACCATTGGCACGAAGTACGATCTCGCCGGGTTGCAGGCCAGGCTCGAACTGGGCGTGCTGACGCTGACGCTGCCGACGGCGGCCGAAGCGATGGCACGCGAGGTGCCGGTTACCGTCGCCTAGATCAGATGGGGACGGGTCGATCATCGCTGATCGGTGATCGATCCGTTCCGGGGCTGGCGCCCATCGCGGTGTGGTGGCATCCTAACGGATGACCAAAGCACGCTACGGCTTCACTGCGCCGATGATCCTCCTCTGTGCCTGTGCTCCAGGCAGCAGAGCACCGGCCACTCCTGTCCCCGCGGGCGCCGACCAGGCCGTCGTGCTGATTTCTCTCGACGGATTCCGCGCCGATTATCTCGATCGCGCCGCGGCGCCCAACCTCCAGGCGCTTGCCCGCGAGGGAGTCCGGGCGGAATGGATGACGCCATCCTTTCCGAGCAAGACCTTTCCGAATCACTATACCATCGTGACCGGGCTCTATCCCGAACACCACGGTATTGTGGCGAACAACATCCGCGATGCCGAACTCGGCTCCTTCACGATGGCGGACTCGCTCGCTGTCCGGGATGGCCGGTGGTGGGGCGGCGAGCCGATCTGGGTCACCGCGGAAAAGCAGGGCAGGCGCGCAGCCAACTTCTTCTGGCCCGGATCAGAGGCCGAAATCGACGGCGTTCGTGCGTCCATCTGGAAGCGCTTCGACGACAAGTTCCCGAACGCTGCCCGGATCGACTCAGTGCTCGGCTGGCTCTCGCTCCCCCGTGGCGAGGCGCCCTCGCTCGTCACACTCTATTACAGCGACGTGGACCACGCAGGGCACACCTTCGGACCGATGGCACCGGAGACTGATGCCGCGATTGCACGGGTGGATTCGATGATTGGCCGGTTGCGCAGCGGACTGTCGGCCAAGGGGCTCGGCGAACGGGTGAACGTGATTGTGGTGGCCGACCACGGAATGCTCGCCACGCCACGGGATCAGCTGATCTTTCTCGACGACTACATCACGCTCGACGACGTCGACGTGGTGGACTGGACCCCGGTGGGCGCGATCGTCCCGAAGCCCGGAAAACTCGAGGCGGTCTATGCCAGGCTGAAGCACGCGCATCCACACCTGCAGGTATATCGCAAGGGTGAGGTGCCGGCGCGATTCCACTTCAACAGCAATCCGAGGATCACGCCACTGGTGCTCATCGCCGACCCAGGCTGGAGCATCACGCGCCGCGAGAAGCAGGAAGGCTGGAGCGCCAGGAGCGCGTCACACGGCTGGGACAATCGCGCGCCCGCGATGCGCGCCCTTTTTGTCGCCTCGGGGCCTGCATTCCGGAACGGTCTCGTGGTCCCGGCATTCCAGAACATTCACGTCTACGACCTGATGTGCGCCATACTTGGCCTGCGTCCCGCGCCCAATGATGGTTCGCTGGATTCCGTGCGTACCTTGCTCCGGAGGATGCGATAGTGACACTCTCCCGTCGCGATTTTGTGGTTGCTGCTGGCCTGGCGGTACCAGCCCTCGACGGTGTCCGTCCCGCCGTTACCCTGGCGGGTTCCGACGACCGGATGCAATGGTGGCGCGAGGCGCGCTTCGGGCTGTTCCTGCACTGGGGTCTCTACTCCATCCTCGGCGGGAAATGGAAGGACGACGATCGCTGGGCCGAATGGATCCGGAACAACGCCCACATTCCCGTCAAGGAGTACGATGCGCTGCTCGCGCGGTGGAACCCCACGGCGTTCGACCCGGATGAATGGGCGTCGCTCGCAAAACGCGCGGGAATGAAATACGCCGTGCTCACCACCAAGCATCACGACGGCTTCTGCCTCTGGAATTCTCCGTTGGGAGATTTCGACGTGATGGCAACGCCGAGCCAGCGCGACATCTGCCGCGACCTCGCGAAGGCACTCCGCAAGCGGGACATCCGGGTCGGGTGGTACCACTCGATCATGGATTGGCATCATCCGGACTACCTGCCACGTCGTGACTGGGAAATCGCCGACCGGCCAGAGGGCGACGCCCGCTTCGATCGCTATGTCACCTACCTGCACACGCAGGTGCACGAACTGCTCACCAGCTACGGCGACATCGACATCCTCTGGTTCGATGGCCAGTGGGAGCCCACCTGGACCCACAAGCTTGCGCTCGCGCTGGAAGCCCAGGTCCGGCTGACGGCGCCGAAGCTGCTGATCAACAACCGGATTGACGGGAGCGGTGCGCCGAAGGATGCCGGACTGGGCGACTTCGGGACGCCGGAGCAGGAAATTCCGGCCACGGGTGCGCCGGGGAAGGACTGGGAGTCGTGCATCACGATGAATGACAACTGGGGCTACAAGGCGAGCGACCAGAACTGGAAGTCGCCGCGTCGCCTGGTCGAGCTGCTGGTCGAAACCGCCTCGAAGGGCGGCAATCTCCTGCTGAATGTCGGGCCCCGGGGCGATGGTTCGTTCCCGCCCCAGGCCGTGGAGCGCCTGGAGGCCATTGGCGAGTGGATGCGGGTGCACGGCAGGACCATTCAGGGCACCACGGCATCCCGTTTTGCCGCGCCGTCGGGCTTCCGCTCCACCACAGGTGGGCCGAAGGAGCTGCACCTCTTTGTCCTCGACTGGAAGGCCGGTCCACTCGCCCTCCCCGGGCTCGTGACCCGACCGGCGAAGGCCACGCTGCTCGGTCCGCACCCCTATGCGATCCCCGTGGCTGCCGTCAACGAGACCCTGACCGTGATGTTGCCCGAACTCGCGCCGCCCACCCTGCTTCCCGTGATCACGCTGCAGTTCGACTCACCGGTCGAGATCACGGGCCCGGCCTGACGCAGGGCGTGGTTGCTGACCGGCGTCGGACGTCATACCGGGAGCACGGCACGACGCCGATCACTCACCTCGATGAGGAGTACCCGATGGCCACGAACCGCAAGCCACCCGCCGCCAAGAAGGCAAAGCCCGCCAAGCGCACCGGATCGGCGCAGGCCGCCACTCCCTTGCTGTACCCCACGAAGAACGACCTGTCGGCGGCCACGCGTCGAGAGGTGATCGACCTGATGAACCAGCGGCTCGCCGAGGCGATCGAACTGCAGACCCACTGCAAGCAGGCGCACTGGAACGTGAAGGGCGTCGAATTCATCTCGCTGCACAAGCTCTTCGACGAGATCAACGAGAGCGTCGAGGAATACGTGGATCTCATCGCCGAGCGGATCGTGCAGCTGGGCGGCATCGCCGAGGGCACGGCGCGCATTGTCGCCGCACGATCGGACCTGATCGATTACCCGCTGGTGCTGACGAGCGGTGCCGAGCACGCGGCGGCACTCTCGGATTCACTGGCCGGCTTCGGCCGCTCGGTCCGGATGGGGATCGAAGAGATGGATGAACTCGAAGATGCTGCGGCAATGGACATCCTGACCGAAATCGTCCGCGGCGTCGATCAGTGGCTCTGGTTCGTCGAATCGCACCTCGTGGACCGTCGCCCTCAAGGGTGATAGTTTCCAGCGGTTGATCGTCCTGGCACTCCGCATCATCCGCCTCGTTCGGGAGTGAGTCATGCGTGTCGCCGCCATCGCGCTGGTCCTCGCCGTTCCCGCTCCCCTTCTCGCGCAGTATCCTCCCCCCGGCCAGTATGAGGCCGGGGTGACGCCTGCAGGAGACTCCAGGGTGCTGCCGTTCCGGGTCGTGGTCGAGAAGAGCGGTGACTCCACCACGGTCCGGATGGGACAAGCCGACGAAACCGCCCCGCTGGACCTCCCCATCATTGATCAGCGCGCCTTCGCCTCGGGATTCGAGATCACGCTCGGCGTCGTCGATGGCGGCTTGCGCTGTCGCTTCGCCCCGCCCGACACGGCCGGTCGGTGGGATGCCCTGTGTGAGGATCCCGACGGCACGGCCCTGTACGGGCTCTATGTCGTGCGCAAGAAGGGCGGCTGAGTGGGGGCCGCACCGCGGCACCGGGTACGGTACGGTGACGGCGAGGTGCTCCAGTTGCGAATTGAACTCGAAGGGATCTCGCCCACGGTCTGGCGGCGGGTGACGGTTGCCTCGAGGGCCTCGCTGCAGGAACTCCACGATATCATCCAGTGCGTGATGGAGCGCGCGATCGATACGGGGCACGCCTTTGAGGTTGACGGGGTGGAGTATCGAGATCCCATTGACGCACCGCCACCGGGGCACGCATCCGATGACACCTCACTCGAGATGCTCGAATTGCACCCCGGCGCTGCGTTGCTGCATATCGCCGATCACCACGGTGAGGCCTGGCGTGATCGCGTGGTGCTCGAACGCGTGACGCCGCGACTCGTCGGGCAACGCCTGCCGGCGTGCCTCGCGGGGTCACGCGCTGCCCCACCCGACGACTGCGATTCGCCCGCACGCTACCAGGCAATGCTGCTGGCCCTCGCGCATCCGCTCGATCCCCGGTCGGCTGAATTGCGGGCCTGGCTTCCCGACGAGTTCGATCCGGCGTACGTCGACATTGTCGCCACCAACGCGGCACTCGCAAAGATTCCGAAACATCGACCCGCGTGAACGATGAACGATGGGCGATGGGCGATGGGCGATGGGCGAGGGGCGAGGGGCGATGGGCGATGGGCGATGGTATTTTGCTGACAGTGTTTGACTCCCACCTTTTCTGGATTTCCGATGCGTCTCCTGCCCTTGCTGCTTCTGCCGCTTCCGCTCACGGCACAGTCCGCCGACCTCGTGCTTCGCCACGCGACCATCTACACGGTCAATGCCGCCCAACCGAAGGCGCAGGCGGTGGCCGTGAAGGACGGCAGGATTCTCTTCGTGGGGAGTGACGCGGCGGCCGCGCGATTCATCGGCGCTGCCACGAAGACGGTGGACCTTCAGGGCCGGTTCGTCTATCCCGGCTTTGTGGACGCGCACGCGCACTTCACCGGGATCGGTCAGCGCGAGATGACGCTCAACCTTGAGGGGACACCGAGCAAGGCGGCGTTCCTCGCCAAGGTAGAGGCCGCGGTGAAGCGCGCGAAGCCCGGAGACTGGATCACCGGCCGCGGCTGGATCGAGACGTTCTGGTCACCACCCGTCTTCCCCACACGCCACGACCTCGATCAGATCGCGCCCGACAATCCCGTCGTGCTCACGCGTGCCGACGGACACGCCTCGATCGCCAACAGTGCGGCGCTGCGGCTCGCCGGTATCACGCGCACGAGCGCCGCTCCCCCGGGCGGGGCCATCAATCTCGATGGCGACGGCGAACCAACGGGAATGCTGATCGATGCGGCGCAGGGGATGGTGCGCCGCCTCGTGCCGGGATCGACGCAGGCCGACCTGGAGCGGGCGATGGAGCTCGCCTCGGATCGTGAGACATCACTCGGCTGGACCCAGGTGCAGGATGCCCACGGGACCTGGGCCGAGGTGGCGATGATGCGCAAGCTGTACGGCGAGGGTCGCATCAAGGTGCGGCTCTACAAGACCATTTCGGGGCCGAGCCCCGACGCCGAGAAGCTGATTGCGCAGGGACCGGGGGCGCCGGAATTCAACGATCGGCTCACGGTGCGCGACATCAAGGTGGTGATGGATGGGGCGCTCGGTTCACGTGGCGCCGCAATGCTCGCGCCCTACAGCGACGATCCGCACACGAGCGGACTGATCACGACCGACACCCTGGCGTTGAAGGGAATGCTCGAGCGTGCGCTGCGTGCCGGCATCCAGGTGGAGACGCACGCCATCGGGGATCGTGCCAATCACATCGTGCTCGATATGTACGCCGCCGCGATGAAGGCCGTGCCGCCGTCCCAGCGAAAGGTGAAGGAACCGCGCTGGCGGATCGAGCACTCCCAGATCATCACGCCTGCTGATCTGCCGCGGTTCAAGCAGCTGGGGCTGATCGCCTCGATGCAGCCGTCCCACGCCATCGGGGACCTCTTCTTCGTGCCCAGCCGGATCGGAATGGAGCGCATCAAGGGCGCCTACGCGTGGGAGACGTTCTTCAAGCTGGGTGTGCCGGTGGCGGGCGGGTCGGATGCGCCGGTGGAGCGCGGGGAACCGATGATCGAATTCTACGCCGCGGTGGCGCGCAAGTCGCTCGACGGCAAGTCCGGTCCGGGCTGGCACCCGGAAGAACGCGTCACCCGCGATCAGGCACTGCGGATGTTCACCTGGTTTCCGGCCTTCGCCGCGTTTGAGGAAGACCGTCACGGCTCGATCGTGGCGGGGAAGGCGGCCGACTTCACCGTCCTCGATGCCGACATCATGACGATTCCCGAGGCGCAGATCCTCAAGACCCGGAATGTGATGACGATCATTGCGGGCGAGGTCGTCTACGGCGCGAAGTGATCCCGGACGGTGCGCCTACTTCAAGGGAGGCAGGGAATAGCGCCGGAGGTACTGCAGGTCGTCCTCATCCGTCCGGATGGTGTAGATGGTGCCACGGCCCCATCCGGCGAGCGACTCGCCCTCGGCCAGCTGCACGTGGGCGACGAGCGCGCCGCTGCCGTTGAGTACGTCGAACCGCTGAACGCGCGAACCGGTCCTGCCGGCGAGCGATACCCACAGCACCCCGTCGGGTGATGCGGTGATCCCGGTGTACGCTGGCTTGTTCGCCGCCCACCGAGCCGGTTCCAGCACCACGATCCCAAACTGCACGGGCGCCTTGCCGCTCGCGCTGCCCGACGCGCCGATCGCCTTCCGCGTCGCGGCAATGCTGCGTTCCATCCCGGTCCGGACCGAATCGACAATCGCCTTGCGTTCGGCCGCGGTGATCGGGACGGACTGGTATGGAATGACGGGCCCCGGCACGTCCCTTCCCGCGTCAGTCACAAAGCGTACCCGATAGATGCCGTCACGCAACACGGCGACGCGACCATCGCCCAGCACGGTCCAGGCATCCGTGGCCTGACCGTCCGGCGCCGTCACGGTCAGTTTCATCCCGCCGCCGCTGGGCTCCACTCGGGGCTTCATCTGCGTTGCGGCATTCCGAAGGCGGGTGACGGTGACCCGCCTGCCACTCTTCCGGTCGAGGCGCTGAACCTCGACCGTGTCGGCAAGCGTGAAGAGGCTGCCATTCTTCCCTCCCGCTGCGCCCATTGAAAACCCGCTCGTGATGCCATACACGCGACCGCGAGCGTCCATCGCGCTCGGTGTCATTCCGGAAAGGGTCGCCTCTGCGTCGTTGTTGCCGAAGCGCTCGGTGCCAAGGGGTACCGCGGAGGCAGAAAGCAGCAGGAAACGCCCCTGCATCAGGTCGTAGTAGAGCAGCGTGTCGGCTCCGCCGCCGAGCAACAGGCCCGGGGCGCGATACTCCAGCGGACCACCGCCCTGGCGTGACACCTTGCTGGAACGCTTCCGCGCGAGATCGACGGCGAACAGGGCGCCCTCGCCGCTGTCGAGCAGAAGCACGCGGCCATCGCGCAATTCAACCAGCTGGGAGATCCTGGTGAACGCGTCCGGGTATTCCAGGGCGCCCCTGGTGAGCACGATCGTGGGTCGAGTCTGGCCCTGGAGTGCTGTGGTTGCGCAGCCAGTGACAATGGCGATGAGGGCAATGCCCCGCGTGGCGGATCCGGACATCTGGCGGCTCAGCTGTGGGTGAGAAGCGAGCGATCAGGGTCGTTCGCCGTCGAGCCCTTCTTCCATCGCGAGCTTCGTGAGTCCGGCCACGGTCCGGATGCCCAGCTTTTCCATCAACGCCTCGCGATGCGTCTCGACCGTGCGATGCGAGATCCCGAAGTGTGCGGCGATCTGCTTGTTGGTTTCGCCGCGCGTGATCCCGACCAGCACGTCCCGTTCGCGCGGTGTGAGCAGGCTCAGCGGCGAGGGGGCCGGCGCGTCGGCGCGCATTGCCGCCGTGAGGCGTGCGGCCACGGCGGGAGGGAAGTAGCTCTCGCCCGCAAACACTGTTCGTACCGCACGCCGAAGCTCCGCTGGCGGTGAATCCTTGAGCAGATAGCCGCGCGCTCCCGCCTTCACACTCTCGAGTACGTACTCGGGCTGATCATACATCGAGAGAATCAGGACCCGCGTGCGGCTGCTCTTGCGGTGCAGTTCGGCCGCGACCGAGAGTCCGGTGCGACCAGGCATCGCGACGTCCATCACGAGGACATCCGGCGACTCTGCGGCCACCAGTGCGAGCGCCTCCTCCGCGTTCTTCCCCTCACCGACCACGACGACACCCGGTTCGCCCTCGAGGACGCGTCGAATTCCCTCACGCACCACGGCGTGATCATCGATCACGGCAACGCGAACGAGTGCTGGTGTCATCCTTCCTCCTTGAGTCGACCGCCGTCAGGCGCTGCAAAGGGCACCGTGACGATCACGGCGACGCCGGGCCTGCCGTGCACCTGTACCATACCGCCGAGTCCCGCGATTCGCTCGCGCATTCCGGCGAGTCCCAGGTGCCCTTCGCGCTCGAAGGTGGCGAGGTCGCGACCAGGAGGGAAGCCGCGGCCATCGTCGATCACGCTCAGCTGCAACTGCTGCGCATCCGTAGTAATTCGGAGCGTGACGCGCGACGCTGCGGCGTGTCGCAGCGTGTTCGCGAGCGCTTCCTGTGCCGCGCGGAAGACGGCCAGTTCCGCGTCGGAGGAAAGCGTACCGATGTGATCGGGGAGGTCGGTTTCCACCACGAGCTGGCCGCGGACCCTGACATCCTCGGCCAGCGAGCGGATCGCGGGGAGCAGTCCGACGTCGTCGAGCAGCGCTGGCCTGAGATCATTCATCACCCGGCGGATGCCGCCGATGCCGGAGTCGACCAGCCTGAGGATCTGGTCGAGCCGGTCGACACTGTCGGGGCCACTGGACTCGCGCAGCATTCCCACTTCGAGCTTGATGGCCGAGAGCGTCTGGGCGGTCTCGTCGTGCAGATCGCGCGACAGTCGCAGCCGTTCCGCCTCGTGCTGCTGCACCATCAACCCCGAGAGGCGCGCGAGGTCATCGGTGCGTCCCGCCAGCCGCGTGGCGAGGTCGGAAAGCACCATCAGTCCGAACCCGACACCGACGGCGAGCTCGAACAGGATGTCGAGGTAATACCCCCACGGACTCCACGCCCCGCGGGCCCGGAGAAAGGGATAGTCCAGATGGTGGAGTCCCCAGAGCAGGAACGCCACCGCCACGAAGCGGGCTCCGCCCGACCCGGAGCGGCGCCCGTGTCGCCAGAAGACCCAGGACGTCCAGAGGGTCGCGCCGGAAATCAGCGCGACCATTGGAATGGCGACCAGCAGGAAGCGATCGAGGAACGAGACGGCGAACCACGCGCCGGCCAGAGGCACGAGCGCGAAGGCGGCATAGCCGTTGTGCCACCTGGTGCCACGCGAGAATACCAGGGCCGCCCAGAGGATGGTCAGGGCGACCCACCCGGTGGCCACCTGGTGCCAGAAGAGCCAGGTCAGGTTCCCCGACGCGAGGAAGGCGAGAATCGCGCCCAGCCGGACGAGATAGCAGGCCCAGGCAGCGGCCCACCACGCGAGCCAGCGTTCCCGGACCCGCCAGTAGAGCACCAGCGCAAAGCCCGCGAGGCCGGCAGTGACGGCGGCCTGGAAGATGGCATCGGCGAGTTCCGTTCCGGCAGCGATCGGCATTGGGTCAGCCATCGGCGAAACGTGCCGCGGCGAACCGTTGCGGCGCAAGCCGTTGATGTGATAGCTTTTCCGACCTGATCAATGGGCGAGACTGCTCTGGGGGATTTGCGATGATGTACTACGTCGGAATGGTGATGGCTGGGGTTGGTGCAGGGGTCCTGATCACTGCGCTCACCTTTGTGACGCTGATGCTCACGGCGGTCATCTTCGCAATGTTTGCCTTCACGGCGGCCCCGATCCTCGACCGGGTCTTCAAGGACTGACGGGCTCGCCAGGGGTGTCCTCTTCCGGCCCGGCTTCCGGGGTGGAGGCGGCGCGGAAGGCCCCTTCGAAATTCACCTTCACCCCGGCGAGCAACTCCCGCAGCCCGCGGACCTTCACTTCATGCCCCCCCGTCCGCCGCAGCAGCATCCCCATATAGCCGAATCCGTCCGCCATCGCCCCGAGTCCGAGCCCGGCGGCCTGCGCCTTCATTTCGTCGAGCTGACGACGCAAGGAGCGGATCTGGGTGTCGTCGGCGTGCCTGGTGGACATCATCTCGATGATCCGCGTGGCCTTCTCCAGCCTGGGCGGGACGTTCTCGAGCCACTGCAACTGCGCCTGCTGTCGCGCCGTGAGCTTGGGTGCCACGCCGTCCTCCGCCACTGCAGTAAACCTGGAGGGCCCTCGCTGCGTACCGTCGGGATGGGCTTCACCAGGGCCTCGCACTCCATCCAAGATAGGGCGGTGGCATGAAGATCTCCGAGATTTCGATCTCGCGTCCAGTTTTTGCCTCGATGATGTCGCTCGCGCTCGTGCTGTTCGGTGTCCTCGGGTACCAGCGACTGACGGTGCGCGAACTCCCCGACGTCGATCCACCGATCATTTCGGTCCAGACCACGCTGCGTGGTGCGAACCCCCGCGTGATGGAGTCATCGGTCACCGACATTCTCGAAGAGCAACTGAGCACGGTGGAAGGGCTCCGGACGCTCTCGTCCACGAGCGGAGAGCAGAGCAGCAACATTACGCTCGAGTTCACGCTCGACCGGAGCGTGGAGGCCGCGGCACAGGACGTTCGTGACGCCGTGAACCGGGTCCGGGGCCGGCTTCCGGTGGACATCGAGGAACCGGTGGTGGCCAAGCAGGACGCCGATGCCCGCCCGTTCTTCTATCTCGCCCTCTCGTCGCCGACGCTCGACCTGATGCAGCTGAGCGATGTGGCCGACCGGATCGTGAAGCAACGGCTGCAGACGGTTCCCGGTGTCGGCAGTGCGCAGATTCTCGGCGAGCGCCGTTACTCGATGCGCGTCTGGCTCGATCCCAACGAACTGTCCGCGCGCCAGCTGACGGTGCAGGATGTGCTCGCGGCGATTCGCACCCGCAACGTCGAGGTCCCTGCCGGGCGGATCGAATCGTCCCAGCGGGAATTCACCGTGCGGTCACTCGGCGACCTGAAGACGCCGCTGGAGTTCGGTGACCTGGTTGTTTCGAATGGCAACGGCGTGCTCATCAAGCTGCGCGACATCGCGCGCGTCGAGCTCGGGCCGGCGGACGAACGCTCTGCGATCCGGTTCAGCGGCGTGCCCGCGGTGGGTGTGGGCGTGATCCGGCAATCCAAGGCCAACCTGCTCGACGTCTCGGAAGCCATCCGGGCCGAGTTGCCCAGGATCCAGGCGGCGCTGCCGCCGGGCGTGACGCTGGTGCCTGCGTTCGACCAGTCGGTGTTCGTGCAGCGCTCGATCTCGGATGCGCAGCGAACGCTGATCGAGGCCGCCGTCCTGGTGGTGATCATCATCTTCATCTTCCTGCGCAATCTCCGCGCGACGATCATCCCGGCCTTCGCGATTCCCGCCTCGATCATCGCCACGTTCGCCGTGATGTTCTGGCTGGGATTCTCGATCAACAACTTCACGCTGCTCGCGCTCACCCTGGCGATCGGTATCGTCGTGGATGACGCGATCATTGTGCTCGAAAACGCCTATCGGCACCAGGAAGAGCTGGGGGAAGATCCCGAGACGGCGGCCCGGCGAGGTACCGCCGAAATCTCGTTCGCCGTGGTGGCCACCACGATCTCGCTGATGGCCGTCTTCATTCCCCTGGCATTCCTCAAGGGCAATACGGGGCGCCTTTTCAACGAGTTCGGGATTGCCGTGGCCGGCGCGGTGTTCATTTCGGGATTCGTGGCCCTCACGCTCACGCCGATGCTCTGCGCGAGGGTCCTGCGCGTGCCCCAGCGGCACGGTGCCGTCTACAAGGCCCTGGAACGAGGGTTCGATGCGCTCGCCAGCGGCTATCGCCGCGGGTTGACGCGGGCGCTGCGGCACCCGGTGCTGGTCCTTGGCAGCACGGTCGCGCTGCTGGTTGCGGCGTTCCTCGTCTTCCGGACGCTCAAGCGCGAGTTCATCCCGTCGGACGACCGCGGCGTGATCTTCACGAACCTGATCGCCCCCGAAGGATCGACCTTCGCGTACACCGACGGCTACCAGAAGCGGGTCGAGGCGATCTTCCGGGAAGTGCCGGAAGTGAGTTCGGTGTTTTCGATCATTGGTCGTGGTGGTTCCCCGAACGGCGGCTTCGTGGTGGCCCGGCTCAAGCCGTGGGAAGAACGCACCCGCACGGTCGATGACATCCTCAAGGAGGTCCGCCCGAAACTCGGGGCGATCCCCGGGGTACAGGCGTTCGCGAGCAATCCGCCCGCCATTGGTGGCAACGGCTCGCCCGTGCAGTTCATTGTACGGAACCCGAACTACGACTCGCTGCTCGCGGCGAATGTGCGACTGCTCAGCGCCGCGCGCGCCATTCCCGGGTTGCTGAACGTCGATACCGACCTGAAGGTCAACAAGCCCGAACTCACGGTGAACTTCGATCGGGATCGTGCCGAGGACCTTGGCGTCCCGGTGTCCGACGTGGCCGCGACGCTTCAAACGATGCTCGGGGGCTCGCGCAGCAGCACCTTCACGCGCGACAACAAGCTTTACGACGTGCTGGTGCAGCTCGAGCCCACCGATCGCGCGACGCCGCAGGATATGTCGACGCTCTTCATTCGCGGCAATGATCGTCAGTTGATCCGGCTCGACGCGCTGGCCCAGGTCAAGGAAACCACCGGACCGCGCGGCATTGCACACTTCGACCGCGTCCGTGCCTTCACGCTGAGCGCGGCCATCGGGCCGGGCTACACTCTGGGTGAGGCCATCGACACGCTCACGAATCTCGTGCACGCGCAACTGCCGCCCGCCACGACGATCGCCTTCGGTGGCGAATCCCGTGAACTCTCCGAGAGCGGTGGCGAACTGACACTCGCTTTCGGCCTCGCCATTCTCGTGGTGTTCATGGTGCTTGCCTCGCAATTCGAATCAGTAGTGCATCCCTTCACCGTGCTGATGGCGGTGCCGCTGGCCGTGCTGGGCGCGATCTTCACCCTCAAGCTGGCCGGTGCGACCATCAACCTCTACTCGCAGATCGGAATGATCCTGCTGGTGGGCCTGGTGACCAAGAACTCGATCCTGCTGGTGGAGTACGCCAATCAGCTGCGCGAACGCGGGATGGAACTCACCGAAGCGATGCTCGAAGCCGGGCGGATCCGGCTCCGCCCGATCCTGATGACGTCGGTGGCCACCATTATGGGTGCCGTGCCGATCGCGCTCGGGCTGGGCGCCGGTTCGGAGTCGCGGCGACCGCTGGGGTACGCGATCGTGGGCGGCGTCTTCTTCTCGACCGCGCTGACACTCTTCGTGGTGCCGGTGGTCTGGGTGCTGCTGGAGCGTGCGCTGGTGCGTCGTGAAGCACACGCCACCACGCTTGATCCGGTGGAGCAGCAGTCGTGATCGCCCCGCTCCTGCTGAGCCTCGCGCTCCTGCAACCAGCGCCGCGTGATACACTCCCGATGGTGACACTGCGGGAAGCGCTGCAGCAGGCCGTGCGGCTCGACCCGGATTATGTCCGTGCCCTGGGAACCCTGAACAATGCCGAGGCTGCGCGACGCACGGCCCTGCTGGTGTTCCTGCTTCCCACGGTGACGGCCTCGGCTGACTATTCGCAGCTGTCCACCAAGCAGTTCAACGTGGGAACCGGAAGCGCTGCGAACGCGACAGGTCGTGCCTCGCTTGATGCGCGCTACGAGCTGTTCACCGGCGGGCGCAAGCTTGCCGATGCGAAACGGGCCAGCGCCGACCTCGAGAGCAGCGCCGCTGGTGAACTCGGCGCGCGCTTTGCGGCGGCTCTCGAAATCGAGCGCGACTATTACGGCGTGCTCGGTGCACGCGAACTGCACGATGTGGCGACCCAGCGCCTGGCCCGGGCCCGCGAGGCCTTCGGGACGGCGCGTGCGAGGGTCGTCAGTGGTGCGACGGTCCAGTCCGACTCACTCCAGGTGATGCTCGAAGTGCAGCGCGCCGAGGTGGAGGTGCTGCGAAGTGATGCGGCCCTCGTGGTAGCCCGGCTGCAGCTGGGACGGCGCATCGGGCGATCGACCGCAGTTGACGCCGCGCCGCTCGACACGATGCTGCCCCCGGTGCTCCCGCTTTCGCTCGAGGACGCCGTGATGCAGGCCGTGGCGCAGGGACCGGCGTGGCGAGAGGCGCGCGCGAACGAACGCTCTGCCGCGCTGCAGATCCGCTCGCGTCAGGCGAGCTATTTCCCGACGCTGACCCTGGTGGGGTCGATCGGCAAGTTCGATGACAAGTTCTTTCCCAGCCAGACCACTCGGCGCAGTCTCGGTTTCTCGCTCTCGCTCCCGATCTGGGATGGCGGGCAGCGTGAGCTGGCCATTGCACGGCTCAAGGCGTCTCGTGAAGTGTCGCGGGCCATCCGCCTTGATCTCGAGAGTGCGGCCCGGCGTGACGTGACCGAGGCCTATACCGGCTACGACGTCTCCCGACAGACCCTGGCCATCACCCTGACCGGGGTGGATGTGGCCACGGAAGTCCTCCGGGTGCAGCAATCCCGTTACCGTGCGGGGGCCGCCACGGTGCTCGACCTGCTTGAGGCACAGTCACAACTCGTGCAGGCCCAGGCCGACGCAGTCCAGGCACGATACGCCGTGCGGCTGGCGCGTGCCGCGCTCGAGGCGATGCTCGGCCAGCGACTCACCAACGATCCCGACCGGAGCATTCCGTGAAGTCTTCTGCTCGCTGCGCAGTGGTGATGGTCCTTCTTCTTGCCGCCTGCGGAAAACCCGATCCGAAAACCGGTCCGGGTGCGCCCGGGAGCGGGCCGCCGGTGCTCCCGGTCGAGGTCACGGAGGCGTTCACCGATACCGTGGTCGATGCGATCGTCGCCACGGGACAGGTGGAAGCGATGCAGCAGATCGATCTTCGTCCCGACATCGAAGGGCGCGTGGTCGGGCTGCTCTTTCGCGAAGGCGCCCAGGTCGCGCAGGGTGCCCCGCTGGTCAAGATCGACGACGCGGAACTGAAGGCGCAGGTTGAGCGCGCCCGGGCCGACCGCGACCTCGCGCAGCAGTCGCTCGACCGCACCCGGCAACTGCTGGCCGAGAAGGCGGCGGCACCCGCTGACCTCGAACGCGCCGAAGCGACGGCACGAAGCAATCAGGCGTCGCTCGACCTGCTCGAGTTGCGACTGGCGCGCACAACCGTACGCGCGCCGTTCGCCGGTGTCGTCGGTCAGCGGCTGGTCTCGCTCGGCGACTATGTGAACGTCAATTCGCACCTGCTCACGCTGCAGACCGTCTCACCCCAGCGGATCGTCTTCGCGGTGCCGGAGCGGTATGCGGAGGTGCTCAAGACAGGGCAGCACGTCACCTTCCAGGTCGCCGCGCTTGCCTCGAAGTCGTTCGACGCCCGCGTCGATTTCGTCGATCCTGTCGTGGCGCTTCCCGGGCGGACCATCACCGTGAAGGCGGTTGCCGACAACCCGCGCGGCACCTTGCAGCCCGGGATGTTCATCGAGGCACGGCTCGCCACGGCGGTGCGATCGTCGGCCGTCATCGTGCCCGAGGAGGCGATTGCCCCGACGGCTGGTGCGGCGTGGATCTGGGTGGTCGAAGGCGACAAGGTGACTCGTCGCGCGGTGGAACTCGGCGTGCGGACGCCCGGCTTTGTCGAAGTGCGCAAGGGCATCGATGCCGGTGATCGCGTGGTTGTGGGCGGGCTCGATCGCCTGAGTGAGGGCGCCACGGTGCAGGCGACCGACGTGGTACGCCGGCCCCAGGGAGTCCGGGAGCCTTGATGACGCGCGGGGCGCTCGCGGTGCTGGCGGTCTTGCTGCCGCTGCGCCACGCGAGTGCCCAGGATGAGTCGCGGTGGGCCATCGAGATTCGCAATCCGGCCACGGCCGAGCGCGGCGAGTTGCGGTTCGATGCCAGCAGTGGCCGGATCCTTCTCGGGAGTTCGGATTCCGCGTGGCAGCCACTCGCTTCCCTGCAGCGCTCGGTGGGACACATCGCCTTTGCGCTTCCTGCAATGGGAAGACGCTTCGAGGGCGACATCAGCAACGGGGCGATGAGCGGTACCCTGTTCGAGGCCGATGGTCGAGTGTTGCGATGGCAGGCCGAG
The DNA here is from genome assembly GCA_040389605.1 of Gemmatimonadota bacterium. GTDB lineage: Bacteria > Gemmatimonadota > Gemmatimonadetes > Gemmatimonadales > GWC2-71-9 > Palsa-1233. The sequence goes on along the minus strand of JAZJZU010000074.1, from coordinate 7,356 downwards.
CGGATTCCCGAGGGAATTGTGCGCTGGCCAGTGCGGCCCCGGGTGGTGGTACGTCAGCTGATGCTCAGTGCGGGCGATACGGCGGTGGTACTGCCCGGGGCATGGCGCGCCATCCTTCCCGATGCCGCTACGCTCGCGAGGGAGCGGGATGCCTTGTCGCGTGCCGCCGGCCTCTCGCCCGCGACGATCGGGGACCTGATGGACGCGCAGCGCATTGCGCTTGGCCTCGACAGTGCTGGGCGAGCTGCCGCGTATGCCGTCCTGCTCCGGATCGCCAATAGTCCCGCCGCGGACGGCGAGTTCCGCCGACTCTTCGGACCCCCAAACGCGCTGCGATTCGACCTGCACCAGGTCGCGTTCACGGCGGCGTTCAGCAAGCGCAACGCGACGCTGCGGACACCGGAGATTCTTGCGAGGGGTCTCGCCGTCTTCGCACCGGGTGCCCCGGTGGCGCGCACGCCGCTGGAGTTGTATGCCGCGGCGTGGCGCGCGTGGAGCCGCACGCAGACCGACACGACCGAGTCGCAGATGCTGCTCGATGCGATGGCGGCGCAGGATCCCGATGCACTGCTCGCGGTGCGCGCAATCTTTGCGGGGTACGAGGAATCGCTCGGGTGGTGGACCGATGCCGTGCAATGGCTGCTCACCAATCGCTGGATCGAGACGCCCACGGGCTATCGCTCGCCGGCGCAACTGGTCGCCGCATTCTGGCGCGAACCCGGCCTGCTCCCGCCACCACTTGAACCCACGCACTTCGGAAGCGTCCAGGCCGTGCCAGTGATCGGCGCGGCACGCGTCGGCGCCCGGCTCATCCTCCCCGCAAATGCCTCGGCCCGCGAGTGGCTTGCCCAGGGCGGGATGACCGAGGCGCTGGCCGCCTGGCGACAAGTGGATATTTCCGACTCGCTCACGATCCAGCGCAACGGCCTCCTGCTGCAGCTGACGGCACCCGCCGCCGTGGCACGCAGCCGGCTCGGTGGATTTCTCGCTGGGCGCGATGCGATCCGGATCGAGCCCGGCATTGCACCGATCTATGCGGTCGTGACAGCGCTCCACGAATGGCAGCACCTGCTGTTCGAGGGAGCACGACTCGAGCCCGGCGCCCCCGGGCTCCGGATCGAGGGGAGCGAGCTGCGCCTCGTCGACGGTAATCCCTGGCTTGCCGAAGGTGCTGCCGAATGGGCCACCGAGGCCGTGCTCGCGCCCGCGCGATCCTCCACACCGCTGCTTCCATTGATGGAGGCCATCAAGCGGGCCAGCATCGGCCTGAACGGTGGCGATGACCCGCACGTGCTGGGATACTTGCTGGTCCGCGCGCTTGCGACACGGGACACGAATTCAGCCCTGCTGCGCGAACGCCTCGTGCGGCTGCTGCACGATCCTGTCGCGCTCGGGCGCGAGTATCATCTGGAGGGCAGCCCGCGTGGCAGCTCGCCCATTCGACTCACGCGCCCGGCCTATGCCGGTCTCATTCCGGAGATCACCTTCACGTGGGACGATGGCGTCGCCGACCACCTGTCGCGCCGCCTGCTGGTCTCGACTTCCCCTCAGGAGCACTGATGCTGTCACGCGTTTCCTTTCCCCTTGCATTGCTCTCTGCGCTGGCCGCCCCGATTGGCGCGCAACAGACGGTACCAGAGCGCACGCAGGGTGCGCGCACATCGAGTCACGCCGAAGTGCTCGCCTTCCTCGATTCGCTGCAGCACCACGGGGCGCGGATGCAGGTCGGCACGCTGGGCACGTCGCCACAAGGGAAGCACCTGCCCTACGTCGTGCTTTCGCGACCACTGGTCACGACGCCCGCCGCGGCACACCGTACCGGCAAGCCGATCCTCTACATCCAGGCCAACATTCACGCGGGCGAAGTCGAGGGAAAGGAAGCTGTGCAGCGACTGATGCGTGACCTGACGCTCGGCCCGCTCCGGCCCCTGCTCGACAGCGTGGTCCTGATCGTAGTCCCGATCTACAACGCCGATGGCAATGACGCGCTCGGGCCACAGGAGCGCAATCGCAGCGAGCAGAACGGACCGGCCCTGGTCGGACTGCGCCCGAACGGCCAGGGTTACGATCTCAATCGCGATTACGTCAAGCAGGACGCGCCTGAGACTCGCGCCTCGTTGGCGTTGATCAACAGCTGGGACCCCGACCTGTTCATGGATCTGCACACCACCGACGGCAGTTACCACGGCTATGCACTCACCTGGTCGCCGGGGCTGAATGCCAACCGCTCGCCGTCAAACGGCTGGGTGCAGGACACCGTCCTCGAGCAGGTGCGTGCACGGGTCCGCTCGCGGTTCAACTTCGAGACCTACCCCTATGGCAACTTCCGTGGCGGGAATGCCAACCCGACCGGTTGGGACACCTATGAATCGTTGCCACGATACGGGACGAACCTGCAGGGAATGACCCGCTTCTCGATCCTGAGTGAAGCGATGAGCCACGATCCATTCCTCCGGCGCATCGACGCGACCTACGCCTTCGTGCTGGAGACCGTGCGCTACTTCGCGGAGCACACCGGCGCCCTGCGCCGCCATCGCGCCCTGACCGCCGCGTGGCGCCCCGATTCGGTGATCGTGCGTGGCAACGTGCTGGCGTCGTCGCCATCGCGCCGCGACACGGTCCTGGTGGCGATCACGCGGATCGACACACTGCCGCCGGCCGACTCAGCGGCCGTCGCGAATGCGCCGCGACCGCCCGTGATCGCGCCCGTCATTGGCTGCACGGCCGCGCCGACGTCGCCCTCGGGCCCACCCCGCGGCGGCGCCCGGCCCCCCTCAACGGGGCCGCGAACGGAGCTCGCGCTCACGGGTGTCTCGCGACCGGTGGTGATGGAAGTCCACGACCGATTCACCGGGGTGCGGAGTGAAGCGATGCCCTCTGCGTACCTGATCGACAGCGGGCACGAGAAGGTGGTCGAACTCCTGCGGCGGCAAGGCGTGAGGGTCGAGCGGCTCTCCCGCGCGTGGGTCGGCCCCAGCGAGCGCTTCCTCGTCGACACCGTCGTGCGCGCGACGCGCGCGAACGAGGGTCACTGCGGCGTTCGCGTAGAGGGAGCCTGGAGCACCGGGGCCCCCGACACAGTGGCGGCGGGCACGTTCCTGGTGTCGACCAACCAGCGCTTCGGGCTGCTGGCGGCCTTCCTCCTCGAGCCTGCGTCGGAAGATGGCTACACCACCTGGAACTTCTTCGATGACGCGCTGGAGGCCCATCGGGTTCATCCCGTCCGGCGGCTCCGGGCACTCCGGTCGGTGCCCCGGCGGGCGGTTCCGTGAACTCCGGAGTCGTACGGATACTTGAGGCCGGGGAGAAGGCACCATCTTTCTCGCTGCTCGATCAGGCCGGGAAGCGCGTCTCCCTGGCCGACTTCAAGGGTCGGCGACTCGTCGTGTACTTTTACCCCCAGGACGATACGCCAACCTGCACCGCCCAGGCCTGTGAGTTCCGGGATGGCTGGTCAGACCTCCAGGCAGCGGGAGCCGTGGTGCTGGGGATCTCTCCGGACACCCCTGAGGCGCACCAGCGCTTTCGCGCCAAGTTCGGGTTGCCATTCCCGCTCCTGGCCGACGAGGCTCACGCCGTGGCGAAAGCCTTCGGCGTCTGGGGCGAGAAGTCGTTGTACGGCCGCACGGTGATCGGGATGATTCGCACCACCTTCATCATCGATGGCACCGGGGTGATCGAGCGTGTCTTTCCCCGGGTACGCACCAAGGGCCACGCTGCACGCGTGCTCGCGGCGCTGACCGCGTCCTGATGTTCTGCTCACTGCGAGGTTGATCATTCGTACAACTCTGTTGTTCGCTGCCGCCCTCCTGCTCGGTAGTTGCGCCACGCAGGCCGGTTCGAAAGTCGTGTGGGCTCCCGAAGCAGGGGAGACCCACCTCGCCAACATCCGACAGCTCACCTTTGGTGGCAACAACGCCGAATCGTATTTCTCTGCCGACGGCAAGCGGCTGATCTTCCAGCGGCAGACGGAAGTCGATTCCGGTTGCGACCAGGAATACGTGATGAACATCGACGGCTCCGGGGTGCGTCGAGTCTCGGACGGGAAGGGTCGCACCACCTGCGGGTATTTCATTGAACACGACCGCCGGATCCTCTACAGCTCCACGTCGGCGTTCGATCCGAACTGTCCCCCGCCGGTCGACCGCTCGCTCGGCTATGTCTGGCCGCTGGGGCATTTCGAGATGTACACCGCGAACCCCGACGGCTCCGACACGCGCCAGCTGACCCGCAACGGCGCCTACAACGCCGAAGGGACGGCCTCGCCCGATGGCAAGCAGATCCTGTTCACATCGACGCGGGATGGCGATATCGAGCTCTATGTGATGCGTTCCGACGGCAGCGACGTCCGCCGGCTGACGCACCGTGTGGGCTACGACGGCGGCGCCTTCTTCTCGCCCGACAGCAAGCACATCGTCTGGCGGGCGCAGTATCCGGAGACGGCCGCCGACTCGGCCGATTACCAGCAGCTGCTGGCGCGACGGCTCGTCCGCCCCTCGAAGCTCGAGCTCTGGATCGCCGATGCCGATGGCAGCAATGCGCGCCAGGTCACGCACCTCGGCGGTGCGAACTTCGCCCCGTTCTACCACCCCGACGGGCAGCGGATCATCTTTGCGTCGAACTGGGAAAATCCGCGCGGGCGAAACTTCGATCTCTATCTCATCCGTACCGATGGCACCGGGCTGGAGAAGGTCACCACCTCGGGAGAATTTGACGGCTTCCCGATGTTCTCCCCCGACGGGAAGAAGCTGGTCTTCGCCTCGAACCGGCACGGCAAGGCCGAAGGCGAAACCGATCTCTTCATCGCCGACTGGAAGGAGTGACTGTGGCTGCACAGGGGCGTCCCGCCTCGCTGGGAAGGTGGTTTTTCGAATGGGCCAAGTCCATCACGATCGCGCTGGTGGTCTGGCTCTTCCTGCGCACCTTCCTGGTCGAGGCGTTCCGGATCCCCTCCGGGAGTATGCAGAACACGCTCCTGATCGGCGATTTCCTTTTCGTGAACAAGTTTCTCTACGGCGCCGAAGTGCCCCTGATCCACACGCGGCTGCCCGCCGTGCGGGAGCCGAAGCGCGGTGACATCATCGTCTTCGACTCGGTGGAAGAAGACCTGAAGGTCGTGAAGCGGCTGGTGGGCGTGCCGGGCGACACCCTGCAGATGAAGGAAGGCGTGCTCTACCGGAACGGCGAGCGGCTGGCGGAACCCTACACCCGGAACGACGAGCCCGACCGCAGCGAGGATCCGATGATGCGGGCGCGGATGCGCGAGTGGCAGGTGCGCCACTTTGCCGGCGCGGTACCCCGCGGCTACGAGCCGGACCTGCACCACTGGGGTCCGGTGGTGGTACCACCAGAGTCGCTGTTCGTGATGGGAGACAATCGCGACGGGTCATACGACGGGCGCTACTGGGGCTTCCTGCCCAGGGCGAATGTGCGAGGACGGCCGCTCCTGGTGTATTTCAGCTACGACGCCGAGAGCTGGAAGGCCTTCCCGTTCTTCACCGAAGTGCGCTGGGGTCGGATCTTTCACGTCCCGGAATAGCAGAGCCGCACCCCGCGAATCGCGCAATCCGGGGTGCCGGAAATTCAGGACTGGTAGGTATCGCGCGGACGATTCAGTGCAGTGCGGCGGGAACTTCCCCTCGATCGATATACGACACCACCCGACCACACGCACTGCAATGCAGACCGACCCGGCCCGGGGTAGGACTCCCGTCGCTGGGGCGGGGTGGGGTTCGTTCCACCGCGTCACTGCCACAGGACGGGCACCGCAGGCATTTCCCTTCACGGTCGGCGCTGATGAGGCTCAAGGCCTCGTCCGGGCGAAACTCCTTGACGTGGCGCCGGCCCATTGCTGGTCCTCTCCACGCTGCAGGACGGGGGAATCCCGGCCGTTTCGCGTCCTTCTTAGCTAGGACTTTCCGGGCACCCCGTCAAGGGGCAAACCGTTCGATCTCTTGACGGGGGGGGCGCCGAGCCTGTACGTTCGGCGTTTTCCGAGGGCCGTAATGACCGAACTGGCCGCGCCCCAGATCTCATCCCTGATGGAAGCCCTCCCGGGCATCGCCGCCGTGCTCCGCAGCCCGGTGGCCAACGCTATTGTGTCGCTTTCGCGCGCGGCCGCTGGGCTGGAGGAATTTGACATCACCCACGCGGAGGAGTTGCTCCGCTTCGGAGTGCGTCGAAACCTGCTGACTCAGGACGAGGTCGACTCGGTGATGACCGAGCTGCAGGTGGTGGCGGATCGTCAGCCTCGCAAGCCCGACGCCACGACCGAGAAGGGGAAGAAGGCGCCCGCGAAAGCCGCTGTGACCGCCCCCCCTGCCGAGCCTGCCAAGCAGGTGGCGGCTGCCAAGCCGGCTGCGAGCGCAGCCAAGGGGAAGCCCAAGGCCGACCCTGCCACGAGCAAGCCGGTGGCTGCGAAGCCCGCAGCTAAGCCTCCACCCAAGGCAGCGGCCAAGCAGACGGCCAAGGCGGCCAGCGGCGCGAAGTCCGGCGCCAAGGCGTCGAAGGCTGTCGCCGCCAAGCCGGCCCTGAAGAAGGCGGTCAAGGCGCCCGCAAAGGCCGTGAAGGCCCCTGCGAAGGCCAAGGCCCCGGCGAAGTCCAAGGCGGCTGCCAAGCCGAAAGCCGCGAAGCCAGCGGCCAAGACCGGAAAGAAGCGCTAGACCCGGAAGCCTTTCACAAGGCGAGTCAATCGATCGGCGGTGGCCACCAGGGTGGTCGCCGCCGTTGCGATTTCCTCGGTCGCCGACGACTGCTCCCGGGCCGAGTCGGTCACGGCCTGCGCCGCGTGCGCGTTCACCTGGGCGGAACGGGCCACATCGGCCCCTGTGGCCGCGAGTCGGTCGGCCAGTTCGCGGTGCGCTGCGGCCTCCCGGGCCACGGTGCCCGCGGCAGCCGAGACTTCCTCCACGGAACCCACGATTTCCGCGAGGGCCACGGTCACCCCTCCGGCAACATCCTCGACACCGGCCACTCGTTCCTTGCCGGCCCCGACGGTCGACGCCACGAGCCGCACCTGGTCGTTCAGGGTCGCCACCGTCTTGGCGATGCGACGGGCACCCTCGGCGCTGGTCTCGGCCAGCTCGCGGATCTCCCCTGCCACCACGGCGAAGCCCGCCCCCGATTCCCCGGCGCGGGCTGCCTCGATGGCCGCGTTAAGGGCGAGCAGCTCCGTCTGGGCCGCGAGCTGACCCGTCAGCGCCACAAACTCCGAGACGGCCTCGGCCGCTGAGCTGAGGTGCTCCACGGAGCTGGTGGTGCGCTCGACTACCTCGTGCAGCTCCAGCAGGGTGGCCGAGGCGGCCCCCAGGTGCCCCTGGTGGGTCGCGGCCGTGCGCCGGATGCCGTCGGCCACCG